>JAQSXQ010000043.1 GCA_029256565.1 Mycobacterium sp. | reverse complement strand
AGGTAGGTCTTGCCGCAGCCGGTGGGGCCGAGCATCAGGATGTTGGACTTCGCGAGTTCGACGGGCTCGGCCCGCGAATCGCGCATCTTCTCCTGCGCCTGGATGCGCTTGTAGTGGTTGTAGACCGCCACTGCCAGCGTCCGCTTCGCGGTGTCCTGGCCGATGACGTATCCCTCGAGGAACTCGCGGATCTCGGCGGGCTTGGGCAGCTCGTCGAGTTTGACGTCATCGGCGTCGGCGAGTTCTTCCTCGATGATCTCGTTGCACAGGTCGATGCACTCGTCGCAGATGTACACGCCGGGGCCGGCAATGAGCTTCTTGACCTGCTTTTGACTCTTGCCACAGAACGAGCACTTCAGCAGGTCACCGCCATCTCCGATGCGAGCCATGGTCCTGGTGGCCTACTTTCTGCGATCGCCGTCGATAACTGTGTCCGTCGGACAGCTCCGGGTTGAAACCCGACGCTACCCGCTCGTTCCCGCACCATGCGACAGATGAAGCCGAATCGCGTCGGTGATATTCATCTGCGTAGGAGGAGAACATAGCCCGTGGCGACCCGCACTGCGGGTGGGACGCGCCACGTGTCGTGAGCGTGTCGCCACCGTGACCAGCCGAGCGGGACGTACGGAGGACTACCTCATCCAACGTACATTCCGCCGGCCGGTGCACCGGGTGACGATCAGGCGTTCTGAGCGGAGAGCTTCCGGTACTCGAGGACCGTGTCGATGATCCCGTAGTCCTTGGCCTGAGCGGCCGTGAGGATCTTGTCGCGGTCGGTGTCCTTGCGGACGACCTCGGGATCCTTGCCGGTGTGCCGCCCGAGGGTGACCTCCATCAGCGTGCGCATCCGCTCGATCTCGGCGGCCTGGATCTCCAGGTCGGAGAACTGCCCCTGGATGACTCCGCCGAGCGACGGCTGGTGGATCAGGATGCGGGCGTTGGGAAGCGCGAGGCGCTTGCCCGGCGTACCTGCGGCGAGCAGCACCGCGGCCGCGGACGCGGCCTGGCCGAGGCACACGGTCTGGATGTCGGCACGCACGTATTGCATGGTGTCGTAGATCGCCATCAGCGAGGTGAACGAGCCACCCGGTGAGTTGATGTACATGGTGATGTCGCGGTCGGGATCGAGCGACTCCAGCACCAGCAGCTGGGCCATGATGTCGTTCGCCGAGGCGTCGTCCACCTGCACGCCGAGGAAGATGATGCGTTCCTCGAACAGCTTGTTGTACGGGTTGGACTCCTTGACGCCGAAGCTCGAGTGCTCGATGAACGACGGCAGGATGTAGCGGGCCTGCGGCTGCAGCCTGGGGTCGGTCTGGTCGGTCATCGCGTGGCTCCGTTGAAGTTTGCGTGAGTGATGATGTGATCGACGAAGCCGTACTCCAGTGCCTCCGGCGCCGTGAACCAGCGGTCGCGGTCGGAGTCGGCTTCGATGCGCTCGATGCTCTGGCCGGTGAACTCCGCGTTCAGCCGGAACATCTCCTTCTTGATCACGGAGAACTGCTCGGCCTGGATCGCGATGTCGGCCGCGCTGCCCGTGACACCACCGAGCGGCTGGTGCATCAGGATGCGCGCGTGCGGCAGGGCGTAGCGCTTGCCCTTGGTGCCCGCGGCGAGCAGGAACTCGCCCATCGACGCGGCCATGCCCATCGCGTAGGTCGCCACGTCGCACGGCGCGAGCACCATGGTGTCGTAGATCGCCATGCCGGCGCTGATGGAGCCGCCAGGCGAGTTGATGTAGAGGTTGATGTCCTTGGTCGGATCCTCCGCCGAGAGCAGCAGGATCTGCGCGCACAGCCGGTTGGCGATGTCGTCGTCGACCTGCGACCCCAGGAAGATGATCCGTTCGGAGAGCAACCGCTCGTAGACGGAGTCGACGAGGTTTAGCCCCGACGTGCTCGAACGCATGTCAGTCACGACTGGTTTACCTGCTTTCTCGAGTATTCGTACTCGGCATTCACGTCTACCGACACTAACGAACGCATGGCGCTTGGGAGTCCCCGGAGCACGCTCGTTCGCTCAGGGCAGTATTTCGCCCCTCGGGCGGTACGTCACTTGGAGTCGTCGGCTGCTTCGTCGGCGTCGTCGTCTGCGACGTCGCCGGCGGCTGCGTCTGCCTCGTCGTCGTCGGTGGCCAACTCGACGGGCTGCTCGGCGTTCGACGGGCCGAAGAACTCGGCGGTGTCCACCTCGTTGCCCTCGCTGTCGGTGACCGTCGCACCGTGCACGACGGCCGCGATGGTCAGGCCGCGACGCACGTCGGCGAACATGGCGGGCAGCTGGTTGTTCTGCTGCAGGACCTGCAGCAGCTGCTGCGGCTCGATGCCGTACTGGCGGGACATGAGGACCAGGCGCTCGGTGAGGTCACCCTGGCCCACCTCGATCTCGAGCTGGTCGGCGACGGCATCCATCAGCAGCTGGGTCTTGACGGCCTTCTCGGCATTGCTGCGGTTGTCGGCGTCGAACTCCTCGCGGGTGCTGCCTTCCTTCTCCAGCGCCTCGGCGAAGGCCGACTCGTCGTGGTCGAGGCCGTGGATGGCGTTGTGCAGCGTGTCGTCGACCTGGGCCTGGACGATGGCCTCGGGCAGCGGGATCTCGGTCTGCTCGAGCAGCGTCTCGAGCGCCTTGTCGCGGATCTGCTCTGCCTGCTGGACGCGCTTGACGCGCTTGACCTGCTCGACGAGGCTCTCGCGCAGCTCCTCGATCGTGTCGAATTCGCTTGCAAGCTGGGCGAACTCGTCATCGGGCTCGGGGAGTTCGCGCTCCTTGACGGAGTTGACCTTCACCGTGACCTCGGCCTCTTCGCCGGCGTGCGCACCGGCGACGAGCTTGGTGGTGAACACCTTGGTCTCGTCGGCACTGAGGCCCTTGATGGCGTCGTCGAGGCCTTCGATCAGGTTGCCGGAGCCGACCTCGTGGGACAGGCCCTCGGTCTTGGCCTCCTCGACGTCCTTGCCGTCGACGGTGGCCGACAGGTCGATGGACACGAAGTCGCCGTCCTGGGCGGGGCGGTCCACGCCGGTGAGCGTGCCGAACCGGGCGCGCAGGTTCTGCAGCTCGGTGTCGACCTCGTCGTCGTCGACCTGGATCGCGTCGACCTCGATCTTGAGCGCCGACAGGTCGGGCAGCTCGATCTCGGGACGGATGTCGACCTCGGCGGTGAACGTCAGGTCCTCGCCGTACACCTTCTTGGTGATGTCGATCTCGGGCTGGCCGAGCGGCTGCACCTCGGCGCTGGCGACGGCCTCGCTGTAGCGACCCGGAATGGCCTCGCCGATGACCTGGTCGAGCATCGCCTGCTTGTCGATGCGCTGCTCGAGCAGCTTCACGGGCACCTTGCCTGGCCGGAAGCCGGGGAGGCGGACGGTCTTCGCCATCTCCTTGAACGCCTGGTCGAAGTCCGGAGCCAGCTCGGTGAAGGGCACCTCCACGTTGATGCGAACCCGGGTCGGGCTCAACTTCTCGACGGTGCTCTTCACTTCGGTGCTCCTTGCATGTTGGATCGAATGACGGCGTCTGTCGGGGTGACAGGATTTGAACCTGCGGCCTTCCGCTCCCAAAGCGGATGCGCTACCAAGCTGCGCTACACCCCGTCTGACTCTGCGGACGGAATACTACGGCCTGGACACGCGGCACCTTCAATTGGATTTGCCTAGGTCGTCGCCGGTACAGTCTGCGGTGCAGTGCACGCGGGCGTAGCTCAATGGTAGAGCCCTAGTCTTCCAAACTAGCTACGCGGGTTCGATTCCCGTCGCCCGCTCCACCGGACCCGCCCTGACGAGGGCGGGTCTTCTGCTTTTCGGGCGCCGATCGGGCGGATCGGGACCCCCGAATCACCCGAGGATGGCGGCGTCGCCCGGTTCGTTCTCCAGGACCTCGCGGTTGAACTTCCACATGTAGAGGAAGTACGCCAGCCCGGCGAGGAACTGGCCGCCGACGAGCATCAGCGTCGCCGTCGTCGTGGAGGCCGACAGGATCACGCCCAGCGAGAAGACGACCCACACCAGGGCCGCGATCGCGACCGGCCGATCGAAGCGCCCGAGGTCGAAGCCGCCGCGCTTCTCGTCGAGGAACTTCTTGCGCGCGGTCAGGTAGAGCACCACCGTCATGGTGTAGAGCGTGATGCCGATGATGGCGCCCGTGGCGATGAGCTGATTGAGTGCGTCGCCGGGCATCACCGCCATCAGGATCACCCCGACCGCCAGCACCAGCAGGGTCGCCGGGATCGGAGTCTGCGTCCGCGGGTTGACCCGCTTCATCAGCCCGTGGCCGGGGAAGCGTCCGTCACGCGACATCGCGAAGATGTAGCGCGAGGTGGAGGCCATGGCGACGAGCGCTGCGCCGAAGAACGCCACCGCGATGGCGGCGAGGAACGGACGTTCCAGCCCCGGACCGATCTGCTGACGCATGATCTCCGCGACCGGGGAGTCGCTCGCCGTGGCGGCGGGCAAATCCCTGATCGCCATGGTCAGGATCACGAGGAAGACCAGACCCAACGTCGCCGACGCGAGCACCGCCCCGATGATCGCGCGCGGCACCGTGCGCGTCGCGTCCTTCGCCTCCTCCGACATGTTGGCGGGCGTCTCGAAGCCGACCAGGGTGCTGAACCCCATCAGCGTGGCCGCCATCAGCCCACCGCCGATCGCCAGGTAGTTGGGGTCGTTCTCGGTCTCACCGCGTGAGAACACGTTGCCTGCCACGCCGTCGCCGGTGGCGATCATCGCGATCGCCAGTGCGATTCCCAGCACGACCAGGATGCCGATCTCGACGCCCACCGACAGCGAGTTCACCCAGCCGACGATCTTCGTCGCGGCGATCGCCAGCCCTGCCTGGATCACCAGCAGCACCACCGTGAGCACCCGGCCGGTCGTCTCGGACGGCGCCATCTCGAACAGCGGCATCAGACACTGGGTCGCCAGCGCGTTGTCGATCGCCACCGGTCCGGTGACGGCGCCGAGGAACGCCAGCCACCCGAACGCCCAGCCCACCTTGGGGCTGCCGAGCCGCGAACCCCACGCGTAGGCACCACCGCTCAGTGGGATGCGTGCCGCGAGTTGCGCGTAGACCAGCGCCACCAGCAGCTGGCCCACCCCGATGAGCGGAAACAGCCAGATCCCCACGGGCCCGGAGAACCTCAGCACGTCGTCGTAGGTGGCGAAGATGCCCATCACCACCGACACCGACGCGAACCCGATGGCGAACATCTGGAAGCCGGACAGTGACCGCTTCAGCTCCGGCTCGTACCCGCAGTCTTCGCAGAATTCGTCGGAGACTTCGTCGCCGGTGGTCGCCTGAGTCATGAAGCCTGCTCGCCTTCGGGTTGGATGCTCTGCTCGTAGCTGAATACGTTCGCGGGGTCGTAGTGCGCCTTGACGGCGCGAAGGCGCTCGACGTTGGCCCCCCAGTACTGGGTCGCCCAGTCGGTCTGGCCGGCGTTCGGCACGTTGACGTAGGCGCCCGCGACATAGGGCTCCAACGCCTTGGAGAACTCGTCGAACCAAGCCAACGACGCCGCCGTCAGCGGATCGTCCGCGGCCACGGGTCCCTCGCCGCGGATGCCCCATCCGGCGCCGGGCTCGGCGTAGAACAGCGCATCGCGGTGGGCGAACGCCGAGCCGCCGGCGGGCTCGCTACGCCTGACCGCCCCTCCGAACGCGTTGGCGAAGTAATTGCACTGAGGCCCTGGGGTTTTCGCCATGAAGCTCCCGATGACGTCGATCGCCTCCCGCGGGAACGGCTCGTAGACGAACTGCGAGGTGAACTTCCAGTTGGCGGCTTCGTCGGACATCGGGATCTGGAACCCCGCATAGGTGTCCGCCCACGGCGCCGTCGTCATCGACACCGCAGGAGCACCGATCGACAACAGCGGTGCGAGCAACTGCGCCGCCTCGGTTTCCGAACCGGCGGAGAGCACCCCGATCAGCGAGATGTCGTCGCGGCCGATCTCGAGCTGGCTGGTGAGCCGGTCGTCGGTGAAGGGGGCGAAGCGCTGCCAGGCGTCGAACAGCACCGCCAAGTCGTCGAGGCCGGCCCACTTCGCGGTGATGTAGACCGGGTCCGTCATCGGGTGAATCCGGTAGGTGAGCGAGGTGACGATCCCGAAGTTGCCGTTGCCTGCGCCGCGCAGGGCCCACAGCAGATCGGCGTTGTCGTCCTCGGAAGCGGTGATCACTCGTGCCGCACCATCTCGCGATGCGACGACGATCTCCGCGGCGATCAGATTGTCCGACGCCATGCCGAAGCTCCGGGTGAGGAGTCCGAACCCGCCCCCGAGGGTGGCACCGACGAGGCCGACGGAACCTTCCGTGCCGGTGGGGGCAGCGACGCCGGCCTTGCCGAGTGCGGTGACGGCTTCGAGCTGATTGAGTCCGGCGCCGACCGTTGCCGTGCCTGCCGCGGTGTCGATGACCGCCGACTTCAGGTCGCTGACGTCGATGACGATGCCGCCGTCGACACACGACCACCCCTCGAGGTTGTGCCTGCCGCTGCGTACCCGCACAGCCACGTCGTTGCGGCGGGCCCAGCACAGCGCGTTGACGACGTCGGCCGCACTTCGGGCGAACACGATCACCGCGGGTTCGTGGGCGTACAACAGGTTGTAGCCGGCACTCGCCGCGGGATAGTCGTCGTCATCCGGCCGAACCACCCGACCGGTCAGGGTGTCCGGGCCCGCCACATTCAACACGAGATACCTCCGCCGCGCGGCGGGCGCTTCCCGTCGTCCGATCGATCTTCGCCGTTCCGCTGGGGTCCCGTTAGGTAATCGGTCACCCGATCTCGGCGCGGCCGGTCGACTCGACTACCCAACGCTGCGCGTGTGACGATTGAGTAGTGCGCCCAAGGTAACTCAGCCGCGCTGCGCGCGAGGCGGCGCGCCTCGGAGACGCGGTGGCGCGACGCGGCCACCCATGCCTCGGTCAGGGTCTAGCAGCGTGGGCGACCGTGCGAGCCAATCGGGACTTGCCGACTCCGGCCTTGCCGCCGAGCGCGGCTCCCCGGCAGAGCCCGCCGGTGACGAGGCCGACCATCGCTGCGACATCGCTACGTCGCCCGACCGGTGGCCAATGATCGAGCACGGCAGGATGTGAGCGAACGCGGTGCGCTTCACGCACTTTCTGGTGGGTCGTCGCGCCCGTGAACATCGGTGCGCATCAACCGCCCGGTGGCCTCGACTCGCTGGGAGCCGTCGGTGGCGAGCCAGACGCGGCGGATTCACCGGCAAGCCGACCGGCGATCTCCGGATACAGCTGCGCGAAGATCGGTGTGAACAGCGTGTTCTGCGGCGCCTCGCCCTGCGGGGTGAGATACACCGTGGCCAGGACGACGACTGTGTTGCCGGCCTTCGGGTCGTGCACGGCGAGTCCGGAGAACCCGACCATGTTCCCGGGATGTCCGAACATCGGGCCTGCCCCCTCCAGGCCGAAGCCGTAGGTTCCGAAACCCAGCTCGGCCGCGACACCCGTGGCGGCCGCGTTCATGGGCTTCAGGTTGGCGAGCCGCCATTGCCGAGTCGTCTCGTCGAGCAGCGACCCTGCCACCATCGCCTCGGTGAAGTCGGCGACGTCCTCGGCGCGGGAGACGACGGCACCCGCCGTCCATGCCCAGGACGGATTGTCGTCGGTGTGATCGTCGGGTCGCCGTTCACCGGACAGAGCCGCCTCCAACTGTGGCTGCGGCAGGGGACCCTCGAACGCCTCGTTGGGCCCCCACATGTACCCGCGCGGGTGTTCTGCCGGCAGCCCGGAGTCGGTTGCAGCGGGCAACGTCGTGTTGCGCAGCCCCAGTGGCTCGAAGATCCGGGTCCTCAAGGCGTCGGACGCCGACATTCCGGTCAGTTCCTCGATCACCAACCCGAGCAACACGTAGTTGGTGTTGTTGTACTCGTACTGGCTGCCGGGCGGGGCATTGGGCGGATGGGCGAACGCGACGTCGAGGAGCTGTTGCGGAGTCCAGACGGTCTCGGGACGCCTCTCCAGCGTGGCGGCGAATGCCGGGTCGCCGGTGTAGCTGTAGAGCCCGCTGCGCATCTCGGCCAGCTGGCGGATGGTGATGTTCTCACCGTTGGGCACCTGGGGCAGAAATCGCGATATCGGATCCGAGATCGCGAGTCTGCCCTCCTGCTGCAGCTGCAGGATCACCGTCGCCGTCAGCGTCTTCGTGAGGCTGCCGATGCGCACGTGGTCGTCGACTGACGGCGGCGCGGTGCCCGTGACGTCGGCCAGGCCGAATGTCGCTCTCCAGTCGCCCTTTTCGGAGCTGCGCACCAGCACGATGGCACCGGGGATCCCGTTCTCCTTCATCAGGACGGGCAACTGCTCCTTCAGGATCCGGGCATATGCGGGCTCCGGCCGATCCGCAGTCGGGTTCGCCGGTCGCGACTTCGACCCGCATGCGAGGAGTACCGCTTCGGAACCCACGGCACCGGCGAGGAGCATCAGAGTTCGGCGATCGAGCACCGTCGGGAGTGTCATCCTCGAGGTTCCCACACCGCCACCTCCACCGTCTCGAATCGGAGCACACCTGCCCCGCCGGGCCGCCCGCACGGCTGCGAGGATGGCGCGGTGACGAGCGCCCTGGCTGTCTTCGGCATCGGCGTCTTCGCCGCCGCCAGCTTCGGCATCGCCGACTTCTTCGGTGCCCGCGCGTCGAAGAACCTCGGCCCCGTCACCGCGGTGTTCTTCGTGCAGTCGACCGGGACGCTCGCCTACGCCCTCTGGTACGTGCCGTTCACCGACGGCATGCCTGCGATGACGCCGTCGGGATGGGCGTACGCCGTGGGCGGCGGGGTGCTGATGGGTGCGGGCATGTGCACGCTCTA
>JAQSXQ010000042.1 GCA_029256565.1 Mycobacterium sp. | reverse complement strand
GCACGGCTGTGCCGCAAGTACGGCGCCGCCGTCGTCGTGATGGCGTTCGACGAGCAGGGGCAGGCCGACAACCTGGAGCGCCGCAAGGAGATCTGCGGGCGCGCCTACCGGATCCTGACCGAAGAGGTCGGCTTCCCGCCCGAGGACATCATCTTCGACCCGAACTGCTTCGCGCTGGCCACGGGCATCGAGGAGCACGCGACGTACGGGATCGACTTCATCGAGGCCTGCGCCTGGATCAAGGAGAACCTGCCAGGAGTGCACATCTCCGGAGGCATCTCGAACGTGTCGTTCTCGTTCCGGGGCAACAACCCGGTCCGCGAGGCGATTCACGCGGTGTTCCTGTTCCACGCCATCAAGGCCGGCCTGGACATGGGCATCGTCAACGCGGGCGCGCTGGTGCCCTACGACTCGATCGATCCCGAGCTGCGGGACCGCATCGAGGACGTCGTGCTGAACCGTCGCGAGGACGCGGCCGAACGCCTCCTGGAGATCGCGGAGCGCTTCAACAGCTCCGAGAAGGCCGACGACCCGGTCGCAGCCGAGTGGCGCAGCCTCCCGGTCCGCGAGCGGATCACCCATGCCCTGGTCAAGGGCATCGACGCCAACGTCGACGACGACACCGAGGAGCTGCGCGCCGAGATCGCTGCGGCGGGTGGGCGGCCGATCGAGGTCATCGAGGGCCCGCTGATGGACGGCATGAACGTCGTCGGCGACCTGTTCGGCGCAGGCAAGATGTTCCTGCCTCAGGTCGTGAAGTCGGCGCGCGTGATGAAGAAGGCCGTGGCCTACCTGCTGCCGTACATCGAGGAGGAGAAGGTGACCTCCGGTGCTGCGGCGTCGAAGGACACCAACGGCACGATCATCATGGCGACCGTCAAGGGCGACGTCCACGACATCGGCAAGAACATCGTCGGAGTCGTCCTGCAGTGCAACAACTACGAGGTGATCGACCTCGGCGTGATGGTGCCCGCCCAGAAGATCCTGGACGCGGCCAAGGAGCACGACGCCGACATCATCGGGCTGTCCGGCCTGATCACCCCGTCGCTCGACGAGATGGTCAACTTCGCCGTCGAGATGGAGCGCCAGGGTCTCGAGATCCCGCTGCTGATCGGTGGCGCAACCACCTCGCGCGCTCACACGGCAGTGAAGGTCGCGCCGCGCCGCAAGGGTCCGGTGGTCTGGGTCAAGGACGCGTCCCGCTCGGTGCCGGTCGCTGCCGCACTGCTCGACGACAAGCAGCGCCCGGCGCTGCTGGAGGCCACCGAGAAGGACTACGCGTCGCTGCGGGAACGCCACGCCCAGAAGAGCGAGCGGCCGATGCTGACGCTGGAGAAGGCGCGCGCCAACCGGACGCCGATCGAGTGGGACGGCTACACGCCGCCGGTGCCCGCCCAGGGCCTCGGCGTGCGCGAGTTCGCCGACTACGACTTCGCCGAGCTGCGCGAGTACATCGACTGGCAACCGTTCTTCAACGCCTGGGAGATGAAGGGCCGGTTCCCCGACATCCTGAACAACCCGGTCTCCGGCGAGACGGCGCGCAAGCTGTACGACGACGCCCAGGAGATGCTCGACACCATGATCAAGGAGAAGTGGCTGACCGCCAACGGCGTGATCGGCTTCTTCCCGGCGAACGCGGTCGGCGACGACATCGAGGTCTACACCGACGAGAGCCGCACCGAGGTGTTGACGAGGCTGCACAACCTGCGTCAGCAGGGCGAGCATCGGGATGGCATCCCGAACCGGTCGCTCGGTGACTTCGTCGCGCCCAAGGACACCGGTCTGGCGGATTACGTCGGTGCGTTCGCCGTCACCACCGGGCTGGGCATCCGCGACAAGATCGACGAGTTCAAGGCCGCCAACGACGACTACAACGCGATCCTGCTCGAGTCGCTCGCCGACCGGCTGGCCGAAGCGTTCGCCGAGCGGATGCACCAGCGGGTCCGCAAGGAGTTCTGGGGCTTCCAGCCCGACGAGCAACTCGACAACGAGGATCTGATCGGTGAGAAGTACGTGGGCATCCGGCCCGCCCCCGGGTACCCGGCCTGCCCGGAGCACACCGAGAAGGCGACGCTCTGGGACCTGATGGACGTCAAGGAGCGCACCGGCATCGAGCTGACCGAGTCGATGGCGATGTGGCCCGGTGCCGCCGTCAGCGGCTGGTACTTCAGCCACCCGCAGTCTCAGTACTTCGTGGTCGGCCGGATCAGTCAGGACCAGGTCGCCGACTACGCGAAGCGCAAGGGCTGGACGTTGAAGGAGGCCGAGCGCTGGCTCGCGCCAAACCTCGGCTACAACCCGGAGGACTGAGCGGGTCAACGTGTGACGCCCGCAACGGGATTGGGATGACACCGCCCTGCGATGACACAATGGGCGGCATGCGCGCGGTGCTGTGGGACATGGACGGCACGCTCGTCGACTCCGAGAAGCTGTGGGACGTCGCGCTGCAGGAGCTGTATCGCCGCCGGGGTGGCGAGATGAGCGCCGAGGTCCGCGAGAGCACCGTCGGTGGGTCGGCCGAGAACGTGATGGCGATCGTCTACGCCGACCTCGGCGTGGTCGCCGACGCCGAGTCGACGGCGCGGGAGATCGACTGGCTGCACGAGTACACCGGGGAACTGTTCGCGGCGGGTCTGCCGTGGCAGCCCGGCGCCCGCGAACTCCTCGACGCGCTGGCAGCCGAGGGGGTGCCCATGGCGTTGGTGACCAACACCCGCCGCGACCTCACCGAGCAGGCGCTCGAAAGCATTGGGCGGCACTACTTCTCGGCGACGGTCTGCGGTGATGAAGTCCCAAGCGGCAAGCCCGCACCCGACATCTACCTGCGTGCTGCCGACATGCTGGGCCTCGAACCCTGGCAGTGCCTGGCCGTCGAGGACTCGGTGACCGGAACAACGGCGGCCGAGTCGGCCGGCTGCGTGGTGGCGGTGGTGCCCAGCGAGGTCGCGGTGCCCGAGAGTCCGCGGCGCAGGCACGTCGGAAGCCTCGCCGACCTCGGCGTGGCGGACCTGCGTGCCATCCACGCCGACCTCGACCCGAGGGCCGAGGCGCTGCCCAGCGCCTGAGGTCTTCCGGCTACGTCCTTCCTGCGGTCTCACCCGGCATCCCGTGCCGAGGGGCAAAGCCCTTGAGGCGTGGAGTATCTGATCATCCTGCCGGGCGCGCGGACGATTCCCGGAACACCCAATACGACGGCGCGCGAGTGCTTGAATGGGTTCCACGTCTCCGCAAGGCAGCGAAAGGACTCCTCATGGCTGGTCAAGGTCCGCCCGTCGACGATTCGGCGTCGGCGATCACCGACGAGGACTTCTCCTCCGGCCGCACCGCAGTCCGGATCGCCTCGGTCGCTGCGCTCGGTGGCCTGCTCTTCGGCTACGACAGCGCCGTCATCAACGGCGCGGTCGACTCGATCCAGGAGGACTTCGGGATCGGCAACGCCGAACTCGGCTTCGCGGTCGCATCCGCACTCCTCGGCGCCGCCGCCGGCGCAATGACGGCCGGCCGCATCGCCGACAAGATCGGCCGCATCGCGGTGATGAAGATCGCCGCGGTGCTGTTCCTCATCAGCGCGTTCGGAACCGGATTCGCCCACGAGGTGTGGACGGTGGTGCTCTTCCGCATCGTCGGCGGCATCGGGGTCGGCGTGGCGTCGGTCATCGCTCCCGCCTACATCGCCGAGACCTCCCCGCCCGGCATCCGCGGCCGACTCGGATCGCTGCAGCAGCTCGCGATCGTCTCCGGCATCTTCCTGTCGTTCGCCGTCAACTACCTGCTGCAGTGGCTTGCCGGCGGCCCGAACGAACCGCTGTGGTTCGGGCTCGACGCCTGGCGGTGGATGTTCCTGGTGATGGCGGTGCCCGCGGTGCTGTACGGCGCACTGGCCTTCACCATCCCCGAGTCGCCGCGCTATCTCGTTGCGAGCCACCAGATCCCCGAGGCCCGCAGGGTGCTCAGCACGCTGCTCGGCAAGAAGAACCTCGAGATCACCATCACCCGCATCCGGGACACCCTGGAGCGCGAGGACAAGCCGTCGTGGCGGGACATGCGCAAGCCGACGGGCGGCATCTACGGCATCGTGTGGGTGGGCCTCGGGCTGTCGATCTTCCAGCAGTTCGTCGGCATCAACGTGATCTTCTACTACTCGAACGTGCTGTGGCAGGCCGTGGGATTCAGCGCCGACGAGTCGGCGATCTACACCGTGATCACCTCGGTGATCAACGTGCTCACCACCCTCATCGCGATCGCACTGATCGACAAGGTGGGCCGCAAGCCGCTGCTGCTGGTCGGCTCGACCGGCATGGCCATCACGTTGATCACGATGTCGGTGATCTTCGCCAACGCCACCGTCGGCGCCGACGGCAACCCGAGCCTGCCGGGAGCGTCGGGCGTGATCGCGCTGATCGCGGCGAACCTCTTCGTCGTCTCGTTCGGCATGTCGTGGGGGCCGGTGGTCTGGGTGCTGCTGGGCGAGATGTTCCCCAACCGCATCCGCGCCGCGGCGCTGGGCCTCGCCGCCGCTGGTCAGTGGGCAGCCAACTGGCTGATCACCGTCACCTTCCCGGGTCTGCGCGAGCACCTCGGCCTCGCCTACGGCTTCTACGGGCTGTGCGCGGTGCTGTCGGGTCTGTTCGTGTGGCGCTGGGTCATGGAGACCAAGGGAATGGACCTCGAGGACATGCACGGGCAGATCATCGCGAGCCCGAAGACCGCCACCAACCCCTGATCCGGATGCACCCGTCGCGGCGGTGAAGGGGAAACCGCCGTGACGGCGCGGTCGGTGGCGTGGAACAATCGCCTGCCGTGAAGACCTTCGATGCCCTGTTCGCCGAACTGAGCGAGCGTGCGCGCACCCGCCCCGAGGGCAGTGGGACCGTCGCCGCGCTCGACGACGGCGTGCACGGGCTCGGGAAGAAGATCCTCGAGGAGGCCGGCGAGGTATGGCTGGCCGCCGAACACGAGGGTGACGAGGCGCTCGCCGAGGAGATCAGCCAGCTCCTGTACTGGACGCAGGTGTTGATGATCAAGCGGGGCCTGACCCTCGACGACGTGTACGCGAAGCTGTGACGGGCTCACCGGCGAGCCTGTTGCGCGTCGCCGTCCCCAACAAGGGCGCGCTGAGCGAGTCAGCCGCCGAGATCCTGTCCGAGGCCGGCTACCGCCGCCGCCGGGACGCCAAGGACTTGACGGTCATCGATCGCGTCAACAACGTCGAGTTCTTCTTCCTGCGTCCCAAGGACATCGCGATCTACGTCGGGTCGGGCCAGCTGGACCTCGGCATCACCGGCCGCGATCTGGCCGCCGACTCCGGTGCGGCCGTCGCCGAGCGGCTCGCGCTGGGCTTCGGCAACTCCACCTTCCGCTACGCAGGTCCGATCGGCCGCGACTGGGCCGTCGACGACCTGGCGGGCATGCGCATCGCGACGTCGTTCCCGAACCTCGTGCAGAAGGATTTGTCGGACAGGGGGATCGACGCCACGGTCATCCGTCTCGACGGAGCGGTGGAGATCTCGGTTCAGCTCGGCGTGGCCGACGTGATCGCCGACGTCGTCGGCTCCGGCCGCACGCTCGGCCTGCACGACCTGGTCGCGTTCGGCGACTCGCTGTGCGATTCGGAGGCCGTGCTCATCGAGAGTTCCGATCCCGATCCGGCCACCGCGTCAGCGCGCGCGCAACTCACCGCACGCGTGCAGGGCGTGGTGTTCGGTCAGCAGTACCTGATGCTCGACTACGACTGCCCCCGTACCGTTCTGGAGCGCGCCACCGCGGTGACGCCCGGTCTCGAATCGCCCACGATCGCACCGCTGGCCGATCCCGACTGGGCTGCGGTCCGGGCGCTGGTGCCGCGCCGCGACGTCAACGCGATCATGGATGAACTCGCGGCCATCGGCGCCAAGGCCATCCTCGCTTCCGACATCCGGTTCTGTCGCTTTTGACGTGTTAGCGTCCTGCTCATGACGCATGCGCTCGTCCTGCTTCTCGCTGTTCTGATTGGTGTCGTCGCGGGGCTTCGGGCGCTGACGCCTCCCGCCGCGGTCGCGTGGGGGGCCGCGCTGGGCTGGCTCCCCGTCGAGGGCACGTGGGCCGAATGGATGGCTCACCCCATCACGGTCACGGTGCTCACCATCCTGCTCGTCGTCGAGCTGATCACCGACCAACTGCCGAAGACTCCGCCTCGAACGGTTCCGCCGCAGTTCATCGCGCGTCTGCTCACCGGTGCCTTCGCGGGCGCCGTCATCGGCGCAGGGTTCCACCACACGTTCAGTGCACTGGGCGCAGGCATGATCGGTGCGGTGCTGGGCACGCTGGGCGGATTCCACGCCCGCCGTGCGCTGGTCGCCAAGAACGGCGGACGCGACCTGCCCATCGCGGCGACCGAGGACGTCATCGCCGTGATCGGTGGCTTCGCCGTGGCCGCTCTCGTCGCGACGCTGTGATGGCCGACATGCCACGCGAATTCGACGCAATCGTCATCGGCGCCGGGCAGGCGGGCCCGCCGCTGGCAGGCCGATTCACCGACGCCGGGCAGACGGTGGCGGTCATCGAGCGCAAGCTCGTCGGCGGAACCTGCGTCAACTACGGCTGCATACCCACCAAGACGCTGGTGGCGAGCGCCCACGCCGCCCACATCGCCAGGCGCGGCTCGGAATTCGGCATCAACACCGGCGACGTCACGGTCGACATGGCCAAGGTGAAGGCACGCAAGGACCGGATCATGCTCGACGACCGCTCCGGCCTGGAGTCCTGGCTCGACGGGATGGACGGGTGCACCCTGATCCGCGGCCACGCCCGCTTCGAGGGGCCGCACACCATCCGCGTCGGCGACGAGGTGCTCACCGCTCCGAAGATCTTCCTCAACGTCGGCGGGCGCGCCACCGTGCCACCGATCCCCGGGCTCGACGACGTCGACTACCTCACCAACGTCGGCATCCTCGACCTCGACGAGCTGCCAGAGCACCTGGTGGTCATCGGCGGAAGCTACATCGCGCTCGAGTTCGCCCAGATGTACCGGCGCTTCGGCGCCCGGGTCACCGTCGTGGAGCGCGGATCACGGCTGACGGCCCGCGAGGACGAAGACGTGTCGGCCGCGATCAAGGACATCCTCGAAGCCGAGGGCATCGACGTCCACCTCGACGCGACCGCGATGCGAATCGAGAAGCACGACAACGGAACCGGCGGCTTCGATCTCTACACCCGCGACGGGGCCGACCCGGTGTCGGGAACGCACCTGCTGGTCGCGACCGGCCGCAAGCCCAACACCGACGACCTCGGCCTGGACGTCGCCGGCGTGACCACCGACGCACACGGCTACGTCGAGACCGACGACCAGTTGCGCACGAACGTCGACGGCATCTGGGCGATGGGGGACTGCAACGGCAAGGGCGCCTTCACCCACACGTCCTACAACGATTACGAGATCGTCGCCGCCAACCTGTTCGACGACGACTCGCGGCGGGTGAGCGACCGGATCACCACCTACGCGCTCTACACCGATCCGCCACTCGGCCGCGCGGGCATGTCCGTCGACGAGGTACGCAAGACGGGGCGAAAGGCATTGGTGGGCAAGCGCCCGATGACACGCGTCGGTCGTGCCGTGGAGAAGGGCGAGACCCAGGGCTTCATGAAGGTGGTCGTGGACGCGGAGACCGAGCAGATCCTCGGCGCCGCGATCCTGGGAGTGGGTGGCGACGAGGTGATCCAGGACATCCTCGACGTGATGACCGCCAAACTGCCCTACACCGCGATCTCCCGCACCATGCACATCCACCCGACGGTGGGCGAGCTGGTGCCGACGATGCTGCAGGACCTCAAGCCGCTGAAGTAGCCTGTCCCGCAACGCGTCCGGCGACCAGCTGCTGCGTCACGACCGCGACGCGGTGGCCGAGGTGCTCGCACGTGCGCAGGTCGGCGGGGTGCACCTGCTCGGGGTCGGCGTCCACGTCGGTCTGCGAACCCGCACCGAGCCAGAATCCCAGCCGGTTGAGGTCGTGCTCGCTGCCTGCCGCACTGTTCCACCCGGGTCCCAGCCCGAGATTCACCCAGTGCATGTGGTGCTGTGCGGCGAAGACGGCCAGCGACACCAGCGCGGTGAGCTTGTCACCGCTCTTGGCGCCGGAGTTGACGAAGCCCGCGGCGACCTTGTCGCGCCACGTGCCGAGCGCGCACCGGCGACCGGTCCGCTCCGCGAACGTCTGGAATCCCGCAGCCACGTTGCCCATGTAGGTGGCGCTCCCGAACACGATGGCGTCGGCGGCGTCGAGCAGCTCCCAGTCCGAGTCGGTGATCTCCGCGACGGCGATCGACGTCACCTCCGCGCCGCCCGACCTCGCGCCCGCTGCGACCGCTGCGGCGAGCGTGGCGGTGTGGCCGTAACCGGAGTAGTGGCATACCGCGACGCGCGGCAGCTCGACGTCGTTGGTCATGAATCCTCCTCAGGGAAGCGGTGATACGCCTGCGATGTCCTGGTACCGGTCGGCCCAGTTGGGTAGTGGCCTGCCGTCGAGGTGCGCCTCTAGCCGGTCGAGGAAGGCCTGGGTGCCGGGCCGGAAGCCGTTGGCGTTCGGGATGCCGAGCCCCCGGTGCGTGAAGGTCAGCAGGGTGCCGTCGCCGTCCGGTGTCAGCTCGTACCGCACGACCCCTGGCTCGACGATCGCCTGATTCCACTCGTGCTCGAACACGTGTGGCGGGTCCCAGACCAGGATTCGGCCCGTCATCCGCTTCACGTCCGGCGGCAGCGCCGGGCCGGATGCCACCGTTTCGATGGTCCCGCCGGCGCGGCCGTCGACTGCCGACTTGCCCATCCAGCGGTCGCGGTGCACGGGTTCGGTCAG
>JAQSXQ010000041.1 GCA_029256565.1 Mycobacterium sp. | reverse complement strand
TTCTACCGGGAGGGCATCAACGCCACCGGTGTGGAACGGCTGGCGGCAGAAGCGTCGGTATCGAAGCGCACGCTGTATCAACACTTCCCGAGCAAGACTGCCGTGGTGGAAGAGTATCTCCGCCACATCCGGCGAACCGTCGGCGATCCTCTCCATCCGAGCGAGAACGCGCCGAGGCGCAGCCCCAGGTCGCGCATCCTGGCGTCGTTCGAGACGCCGTCCGCAGCAGGCTTGATGCGCGGCTGCCCCTTCCACAATGCCGCCGTCGAAGCCGCCGACGGCATGCCGGAGGTGCACGAGATCGTCGAGGCACACAAGCGCAGCTTCATCGATGCCATGACCGACTTGGCGCGGCAGGCGGGTGCTGCCAACCCGAAACTGGTTGGCCAGCAGCTCGCAATCCTGTTCGAGGGCGCGGCAGCGATGTCCACGTCGCTCAACGATCCCGCTGCGTGGACGTACGCCAGGAAGGCCGTTAAGACCCTCCTCGACGATGCGGTCGGCCGAGCTTCGGCTTGACGGGACTCTAGCCGTCGACGAACGCGATCAGTCGGGGATCGTCGGAGGTGAACCGGTCGACCTCCTCGCCGCCGTCGCATCGCAGTAGCGCGACCGTCACGCCGTGGCGGGTGCGGGCGACCACCTGCCAGGTGGCGCCCGCGTCTACCCAGCGCTGCAGTTCGGCCACTCGGTCCCTGTCTGCGGACATGTCCCCACGATCGCACACCCTCGCGCGTCACCCGCTGTAATAGGCTGCCGCCGTGGACGTCAGCTCGCGGGTAGGCATCGGTGCCGTGTTCGTATGGCTCGGCATGGTCCTGGCCATATCGTTCCTCGAGGCGCCGCTGAAGTTCCGCGCGCCGGGCGTGACGCTGCAGCTGGGGCTGGGGATCGGCCGGCTGGTGTTCCGGGCGCTCAACGTGTGCGAACTCCTGCTCGCCGTCGTCATCGCCGTCACCCTGTTCACCCACGACACCTCGACCAACATCGACGCCGCGGTGACGGTGGCGGTGGGGTCGCTGCTGGTGCAGACCGTGCTGATCAGGCCGATGCTGTCGCGGCGGACGGCGGCGGTGCTCGAGGGCGAGGAGCGTGCGCGGTCCGTCGCGCACTACGCCTACATCGCGCTGGAGGTGCTCAAGGTGGTGGCACTCATCGTCAGCGGCATCCTCCTGCTCGGGAGCTAGCCCGACTCCTGCACCCACTGCTCGAAGGACTGCCAGCCGATGTCGGGGTAGCGGTCGTGCAGAGCGGGGATGTCGGCGCTGTAGCCGGTCGTGGAGAGGAAGCCGAACATGGCCCGCATGTCCGGCGACTCGATCTCGGCCGGGTCGTGGGCGTGCGCCACCACCTCGCGTCCCCACGTCGCGGTCAGGACGGCAGCCATCTGCCGCGGTGTCGGCGCATCGGACGCGACGTCGATGCGCGCGCCCAAATGCGTTGCGGCATTCTCGAACACGTGCACCACGAACCGCCCGAGGTCGCGTCTGGACAGCTGCTGCAGCGGAGTGTCCAGCCCCACGGCGAGGTCCAGGCGGCCGGCCTTCACGTCGTCGATGCCCGCGAGGAGGTTGTCGTAGAAGTACGTCGGCCCGACGATGGTGTACGGCACACCGGAGTCGGCGAGCAGACGCTCGGTCGCGGCCTTCGTCTCGAAGTGCGGAATGCCGGTGCCGCGGTCTGCGTTGGCCACCGACGAGAAGACCAGGTGCGGCACGGCGGCGATTCCGGCGGCAGCGACGACGGCGCGGCCCTGGGCCAGTTCGGCCTCCTCGCCGTCCTCGAACGGCGTGGTCATCGCGAAGACGCCGGCCGAGTCGCGCATCGCTGCGGCGAGGGTGTGGGCATCGCTGATGTCGGCCTCGGCAAGTTCGGCCCCGCGGTCCTGTAGCGATCGCGACCGCGCCGAGGACGCCGAGCGCACCACGGCACGGACGGACCGCCCGCTTTCGAGCAGCGCGTCGAGCACGGCGCCACCCTGGCCACCGGTGGCTCCCAACACGACGTACGGGTCGTTCATGATCAAGGCCTCCACATCGGTGCGAGCAAGAGGTGACACGCTACCCGAGTAGGCTCACGGTCATCCCCATCAACGACGTGTCCGGCCCAGCGCTCCGCGTTGCCGTGTTGTCCCCCCTCGCGTGGCGGACACCCCCGCGGCACTACGGGCCATGGGAGCAGTTCGCGTCGCTGCTCACCGAGGGACTGGTGGCGGCAGGCCACCACGTCACGCTGTTCGCCACCGGTGACTCGCTCACCTCGGCCGAGCTGCACTCCACCACGCGGCGCGGATGGTCGGAGGACGAGTCGATCGATGCCAAAGTCGCCGAGTGCCTGCACATTGCGTCGGTCTTCGAGCGGGCCGACGACTTCGACGTCATCCACAACGGCTTCGACTTCCTGCCACTGACGTACAGCGACCTCGTCAGCACGCCGGTGGTCACGACGATCCACGGGTTCTCGTCCGAGCGCATCGTGCCCGTCTACGAACGCTACGACGCGACAACGGCTTACGTCTCCATCAGCGATGCCGACCGACACCCGCGCCTGCACTACGCCGCGACGATCCACCACGGCATCGACTTCGGCGGCTTCGCCGTGCACCCGTCGCCGGGGGAGCATCTGCTGTTCTTCGGAAGGATCCACCCCGACAAGGGCACCGCTCACGCGATCGAGGTCGCCCGCCGCTGCGGCCGACGACTCGACATCGCCGGCATCATCCAGGACGACGAGTACTTCCGCACGGAGGTCGAGCCCCACGTCGACGGCGACCGGGTGCGCTATCTCGGCGCCGTCGACGCGTCGGCTCGGGCCGAGGTCCTGGGAGGCGCGTACGCGCTGCTGCATCTGATCGACTTCGACGAGCCCTTCGGCTACAGCGTCGTCGAGGCCATGGCGTGTGGCACGCCGGTGATCGCCACCGACCGCGGGTCCATGCCCGAGCTGATCACCGATGGTCTGACCGGGTTCCTTGTCCGCGACCTCGACGCGGCCGAGGGGGCGATCGACGACGTCGCCGGGCTGGACCGACCCGGCATCGCCGACCACGCGGCGCGGCGCTTCACCGTCGAGACCATGGTGGACCGCTACGTGGACGTGTACCGCGACGTGATCGGAGACCGACCGTGACACTGCCTTCGCCCGCATCGTGGTGGCGCACCGCCGTGGTCTACCAGATCTATCCTCGGAGCTTCGCGGACTCCGACGGCGACGGCATCGGCGACCTCGGCGGAATCCTGCAGCGGCTCGGCCATCTCCAGACGCTCGGGGTAGACGTGATCTGGTTGTCGCCGGTCTACCGCTCACCGCAAATCGACAACGGTTACGACATCAGCGATTACCGCGACATCGATCCCTTGTTCGGCACCTTGGCGCAGTTCGACGAACTCCTCACCGAGGTCCACCAACTCGGGATGAAGCTGGTGATGGACCTCGTCGTCAACCACACCTCCGACGAGCACCCGTGGTTCGTCGAGTCGCGGTCGTCGCGCGAGAACCCCAAGCGCGACTGGTACATATGGCGCGACGCACGCGACGGCGCCGAGCCGAACAACTGGGCGTCGTTCTTCTCGGGCTCGGCCTGGACGTGGGACGACGCCACCGGCCAGTACTACCTGCACCTGTTCGACCGGAAGCAACCAGACCTCAACTGGGAGAACCCCGAAGTGCGCAAGGCCGTTCACGACACCATGTCGTGGTGGCTCGACCGCGGCGTCGACGGCTTCCGCATGGACGTCATCAACTTCATCTCGAAGGTCGACGGACTTCCCGACGCCCGCCCGGTCCCCGGACAGCAATTCGTCAGCGCCCTTGATCAATTCGCCGACGGGCCGCGCGTCCACGACTACCTCGCGGAGATGCGCCGCGAGGTGTTCGGCAGCAGGGACGGCGACTTCATCACCGTCGGCGAGATGCCCGGCGTGACCACCGAGCAGGCCCGGCGCTACACCGCCCCGGCGCGCGGCGAACTCGACATGGTGTTCCAGTTCGAGCACATGTCGGTCGACCAGGCGCCGAACGACAAGTACGTCGATGCGGGCCTGGACCTCGTCGTACTGAAGAAGTCGCTGCACCGATGGCAGGCGGCGCTGGCCGACGCCGGTTGGAACAGCCTGTACTGGAACAACCACGATCAACCGCGCGTGGTGTCGCGGTTCGGCGACGACTCCGAGGAGTTCTGGGCGGCTTCGGCGAAGGCTCTCGGCACGGTCTTGCACGGCATGCGCGGCACCCCATTCGTCTATCAGGGCGAGGAGCTGGGGATGACGAACTTCCCGTTTCGATCGGCGCAGGACTTCGTCGACCTCGAAGCCGTGAACTACCACCGGGGCGTACTCGACGGCGGCGGCGATGCGGCCGCCGCGCTGGCCGGGCTGGCGCACTTCAGCCGGGACAACGCACGCACGCCCATGCAGTGGGACCCGGGGCCCGATGCCGGCTTCACGACCGGGAAGCCCTGGCTCGCGGTGAATCCCAATCACTCCTGGCTGAACGCCGCGGCGCAGGCCGACGACGGCGACTCGGTGTTCGCCCACTATCGGGCACTGATCCGCCTCCGCCACGAGCTGTCGGTTCTGGTCGACGGCGACTTGACGCCACTGTGGGAGGAGGACCCGCAGATCTGGGCCTACGTCAGGAACACGGCCGAGACGGCACTGCTGGTGGTCGCCAACTGCGGACGGGATCGCCGGACGGTGGACGTCGGCCCGGAATGGCTGACGGCCGAACTGGTGCTGGGCAACCTCGCGGGCACCCCGGCCACGGTCGAGTCGACGGCCCTTCACCTGGGCGGTTGGGATGCGCGGATGTACGTAAAAGGTAGACAAAGCTACCCTGACCAGGTCCGGTAGGCTCTGCGGTCGAGATGACTGAGATCGATGAAGCGTTGCCGGTCCTCCCGCGCGAGCTGACGTCCATCACCGACGAGGTGCGCGCTGTTCCGGCTCCACCGACACCGGTGCTGGCAGAGCCGTATCACTTCCGCCTCGTCGATGCCCGCGCCGACGCCGAGATGATCTCCGAGTGGATGAACCGGCCGCACCTCGTCGAGGCGTGGGAGTACCCTCACCCGCCGAGCTGGTGGCGCGGTTACCTCGGTGCGCAACTGGCCGGCGACTACTCGCGGCCGTTCATCGCCAGCTTCAAGGGCAAGGAGATCGCCTACCTCGAGATCTACCGCGCCGCAAGGGATTCGATCGCTCCGCGGTATGCATCCGATCCGCACGACCTGGGGCTGCACGCGGCGATCGCGGATCTGCGCTTCCTGAACAAGGGCATCGCGCCGATCCTGCTGCCGCGGGTGATGGCCAGCCTGTTCGAACTCGAACCCCAGTGCCGCCGAATCATGTTCGACCCCGACCACCGCAACACCGGCGCGCGGGCGGTGTGCGAGTGGGCGGGTTGCGCGTTCCTCGGCGAGCACGACATGGCGAATCGCCGGATGGCGCTCTACGCGCTGCCGCGCACCCCGGACGACGTGCCCAAGTAGCTCTAGGTATCTACGGCAGCTGGTTGAATTCGGCGTAACCGTCGTAGTCGGGCTTCATCGCCGCCGCCACCAGCTCCCACAGCACCTCGTCGGTGCCGCCGCCCACGCGTGCCAACTTCATGTCACGCCACCACCTTCCGAGCGGTGTCTCGTCGACCAGGTAACCGGAGCCGCCGAAGACGTGCATGCATTCGTTGACCACCTCTTCGCCGAGGCGGGCGGCGTTGACCTTCATCGCGGCTGCAGTGCGCAGATCCAGTTTGCCGGTCGCGGCGATGCCGTCGAGCGCGTAGCGCAGCATGTCGACGCGTGCCTGCAGGTCGGCCATCCGCAGCCGGAGTGCCTGGTGCTCGTACAGGGTTTGTCCGAACTGGCGACGAGTCATCATGCGGGCCAACGTGATTCCGAGGACGCGCTGGGCCGACGACGACACCAGCCCGGCCACCGACATCCGCTCCTGAGCGAGGCCCCACGAGATCGCGGCCAGTCCGATGCCTGCACGGGCGACGAGTGCGTCGGCGGGCACCCACGTGTCGATGTGCACGGCGGCGGTGTCGAGCGGTCCTGCGCCGACCTTGCGGTAGGGCGTCTGCACCTCGCACTGCGCCAGCGGGACGGCGATGACGACGACGCTGCCGTGCTTGCTGTTCGGGTCGTGGTCGACGCTGCGGGCCACGGCCATGACGTGGTCGGCGATGGGGGACAGTGACACGTACTTCTTGATGCCGGTGACGCGGAACCCGTCGCCGTCGGTGCGGACCTCCGTGCCGACGATCTGCAGGTCGGATCCGCCGGACTGCTCGGAGGCGCCGATGCACAGCACGGCCTCGCCGCGGATCGCTTGTTCGGCGATGTCCTTGAGGTAGTCGGACTTGCCGAAGCGGCGCAGGATGGCGATCGCCGAGTCATGCAGGCCGACACCGACTCCGATGCCCGCCGATCCCAGCTGGCCCAGCTTCCGCGCCAACGCGATGACCTTCGCCACGTCGGACTGCTGCTGGCCGGCAGGCCACTTGGCCGCGAACACGCCGCTCTCGCCGAGGTATTCGATGAGTTCACGCGGGAAGCGCTCGGTGTCCTCGGCCTCGGCGGTCCACTTGGTCACCCGGTCGTCGAAGACGCTGTCGAGCAGTTCGGTGTAGCTCTCGGTCATGGGTTCGCACCCTCCAGGTTTCGCTTGACCTCCAGCCGGCGCAGCTTGCCCGACGAGGTTCGGGGCAGTGCCCCGGGTGCCATGAACACGACGTCGGCGGGTACCACCCCGCACTCGGATGCGATGCGCGCGACCAGCTCACTGCGTGCGGCGGGTTCGTCGGCACCCTTGAACTCCGCGGCGATCACCAGGCCGGGGCGTGCGGACGACTCACCGGTGCCCACGGCGACGACCGCACCTTCGCGCACGCCGTCGACCTGCCCGGCGATGCGCTCGATCTCGGTGGGGAAGACGTTGCGGCCGGCCACGGTGATGAGTTCCTTTGCGCGGCCACAGACGACGAGTCCGCCGTCGACGAAGTAGCCGATGTCGCCCGTCGGCAGCCACGCGTCGCGGTCGATCGGTTCGTCGTCGACGTATCCGCTCATGAGCGACGTACCGCGGACCTCGACGTCGCCCACCTCGCGGCCGATGACCTCGGTGCCCCGCTCGGCATCGGTGTTGATCCGCACCTCCATGCCCGGGATCGCGTTGCCGAGCACGGCGAACCGCCGGGTCGACTCACCGGTGTCGGTCGCGACGGTGGGCTCGTCGACCGTGAGGCCGGAGAACGGAGTGGGAACCGTGACCGCACAGGTGGATTCGGCCAGACCATAGGACGGCGCGAGGGCGGTCGGGTCGAACCCGAAGCGCGCCATTTCGGTGGCGAACCGGGCGGTGCCCGAGCAGTCGACCGGCTCGCCGCCGTTGAGTGCGAAGCCGAGGTTGCTCAGGTCCACGTCGTCGCCGACGATGCGCGCGTACTTGCCGATGATGTTGTAGGCCATGTTGGGCGCGGCGGTCATGGTGGCGCGACTCTCGGTGAGCCACTTCAGCCATCCGAACGGGTTGCCTGCGAACGACGTCGTAGGGGCCTGCCAGAGATCGGCGCCGCCGAGCGCCGAGGTGAGCATGAAGGCCAGACCCATGTCGTGGTAGATCGGCAGCCAGCTGTGCGCCCGGCTGTTGTGGTCGACGACGACGCGGTCGACGAGACCGCGATAGTTCGCCAGCGCCGCCGCGGGCGAGATGCGCGCTGCCTTCGGCGTTCCGGTGGAGCCTGCCGTCCCCTGCAGGATCGCGACCTCGCCGTCGGACGACGGCGTGAACGTGGTGGACCGGCGGTCGTGCGCCACCTCGGTCACGTCGTGCAACGCGACGGCGTCGTCGCGACCATGCAGTAGATCGAGCTGCGTGCCGTGGCTGAGCACGGTCGTGACGCCGATGGACCGGAACCGGCTCAGGGTGGCCTGGGACCACTGGTCGGGATCGGCACCGCGAATGGGTCCCGGCAGGATCGACAGGGCCGCGCCTGCGAGGAACGTGCCGGGAATGGCGGCGAGGAACTCGATGCTCGGCTCGCCGACGAGGCCGACCGCGGTGGCGCCGTCGATGCGCTGGGCGACGTTCTGGGCGCGGGTGTGCACCTCGTCCCACGGATGGCGCTGCCACTCGCCGCTGTCGGCGTCCAAGACGTTGAGCGCGTTCGGCGATCTCGTCATCGCCTCCGACAGTGCGGACGCGAGGACGTTCACGAGTTGCTGGGCGCCGCAGGCGTCTTGGCCAGGATGGCGTCTTCGAGTTCGCCGACGGTGTCGCAGCTCAGCAGGTCCTCTTCGGTCAGCGCCACGCCGAGCTTGTCCTCGATCGCCACCATGCCGACCGCGAACGCAACCGAGTCCAGGCCGACGTCGTCGATGAGGCGCGAATCGCGCGTGACCCGGCTGATGTCGACGTTCATGTCGTCGCGCAGGATCTCGCTGAGGGCAGCGTTGACCGAGTCCGAAGTCGAGTTCTCCATGGCCGGGGACAGTACACCGCCACCTAAGGCAAGGCTATGCTTACGTACCCGTGACGAGGTCGCCGACGGCGAAGCCGGCGAACGCTGCAGCGAGGCCCACCGACAGGCTCGCCACGCCGTAGACGAGCGCCACCCGTCGACGGGTCCGCAGCTGCAGGATCCACTCGAGGCCGAACGTCGAATACGTGGTCAGCGCACCGCAGAAGCCGACTCCCAGGATCTGCGACGCGACGGGCCCGACGGGGATGCTGACCAGAACGGCGAGCAGGAACGAACCCACGACGTTCACCCCGAACGTGCCCCAGGGGTACGTCCGTCCGGCATTGAACGCGCGATCCGCGAGGTACCGCAGGGGCGCCCCGATCGCCGCGCCGAGCGC
>JAQSXQ010000738.1 GCA_029256565.1 Mycobacterium sp. | reverse complement strand
CGCGTTCGACGCCCACGGCTGGACCGCCGTCGCGGTCACGATCCTGTCGCTGACCGCCGTCGCCGCAGTCCTCGCGGCCCTGTTCCTGCGCAACGACCAGGCGGGCCGCGTCAGCGGATCTTGACGACGACCTTCCCGCGCGCCGAGCGGTCCTCCAGCGAAGCGATCGCGTCCCCGGCCCGTTCCAGCGGGTAGACCACCGGCTCGGGCGGGACCACCAGGCCGGACGCGAGCAGCGGTTCCAGTTCGGCCCACTGCTCCTGCAGGTAGCCGGGGTGGGTGGCCGCCCAGGCGCCCCAGCCGACGCCCACGGCGTCGACGTTGTTGAGCAGCAGGCGGTTGACCTTCACGGTCGGGATGTCGCCTCCGGTGAACCCGATGACCAGCAGGCGACCCCCGGGTGCCAGGGAGCGCAGCGAGTCGGTGAACCGGTCGCCGCCGACGGGGTCGACGACGACGTCGACGCCCCGGCCGCCGGTCAGTTCCTTCACCGCGTCCTTGAAGCCCTCGGCGAGCACGACGTCGGTGGCCCCGGCGGCGCGCGCGACGGCGGCCTTGTCCTCGGTGCTCACGACGGCGATCGCACGCGATGCGCCCCAGGCGGCGGCCAGGCGCAGGGTCGAGGTGCCGATTCCGCCCGCGGCGCCGTGGACGAGCAACGTCTCGCCGGGGGCGAGCCTGCCGCGGGTCCGCAGCGCGCAGTGCACCGTCAGGTCGCCTCGAACGACACGGACTCGGGCAGCGTGAACACCCGATCGGCAGGCAGCGCAACGACTTCGGCCATCGCACCCGACAGCATGGTCAGGGCGGCAACCCGGTCACCGGTCTTCACGTGGGCGCCCGACGGCGCGCTGCGCACCACGCCGGCCACCTCGGCGCCGGGGACGTAGGGCAGCTCCGGCTTGTGCTGGTACAGCCCGCGGGTCTGCAGGGCGTCGGGGAAGGCCACGCCCGCGGCGTGGACGTCGATCACGACGCCGCCGTCGGTGGGCTCGTCGATCTCCACCAGCTCCGCGGACTGCGGACCGTCGAGCCGGGCTACGTGAATGGCGCGCATCCGAACCATTTAACATCCCCGCGTGATCGATGCCCGTGCCGCGGTGCTGCTCGACGAGGGCTCCGCCCCCCGAGTGGTCGACGTCCAGATCCGGCCGCCGGTCGACGACGAGGTGCTGGTCCGCATCGACGCCGTCGGCATCTGCCACACCGACGTGAGCGTCTCGCGGCGCTGGCCCGCCGCCCGGCTGCCCATGACGTTCGGGCACGAGGGCGTCGGTACGGTCGTCGCCGCAGGGCCCGCCGCCCGCGCCCGCGAGGGCGAGCAGGTGGTGCTGACCTTCGACAGCTGCGAGCGGTGTGCCGAATGCGCGGCGGGCGCCCCGGCGTACTGCGTCCGCTCGACGGCGCTCAACCTGCGCGGTGACCGCGGGGACGACGCCAGCGCGCTGCGCCTCGATGGCCGACCCGTGGTCGGCGGATTCTTCGGGCAGTCCAGTTTCGCCACCCACGCCCTCGCCGGCTCGGCGAACACCGTGGTGTTGCGTGAGCCGATCGACCCGGCGCTGGCCGCGCCACTCGGGTGCAGCGTGCAGACCGGGGTCGGCACGGTCCTCAACGCGCTGGACGCCGGACCCGGTGATGCGCTGGTGGTGTTCGGCGTGGGCGGCGTCGGCTCCTCGGCGGTGATGGGCGGTCGGGTGGCCGGCTGCCGAGCCATCGTCGCCGTCGACCCGGTGCCCGAGCGTCGTTCGCTCGCAACGGAACTGGGTGCCACCGCCGTGATCGACCCGGCCGATGGCGACGTCGCGGCGGCCGTCGTCGAGGCCACGTCCGGGGGAGCGACGATCGGAATCGACACCACCGCGGTTGCCGACGTCATCGCCACGGCGCTCGCCTCGCTGCGCGCTCGGGGGACACTCGCCCTGGTCGGGCTGGGCGCGATGACCGCCGACCTGCCCGTCGGTCTGATCATGGGCCGGGGCCTGCGGGTGGTGGGCGTGGTCGAGGGCGACAGCGACCCGCACGTGTTCATCCCACGCCTGGCCGACCTCTATCGTCGGGGCGACCTGCCGCTGGAGAAACTCGTCACGCGCTTCGACTTCGAGGCCTTCGACGCGGCGTGGGCGGCGGCGACGTCCGGCACGGCGATCAAACCCGTCGTGACGATGTCTCCAGGCTGAATCCCGACCGTCCCAGATCAAGATCATCTAGAGTCATGGGCGTGGACGCGCAGGTGATCGTTGTCGGAGCAGGGCCGGTCGGTCTCACGGTCGCAATCGAATTGCGGCGCAGGGGAGTCGACGTCCTCATCATCGACAAGCGGGACGACGTCGCGCCCTGGGCGAAGGCCGTCGGAGTGCAGCCGCGCACCTTGGAGATCTGGGACCAGATCGGCGTCCTCGGCGCTGCGCTCGACGAGTCGATGCTCATGCGCGGTCAGCTCACCTACGTCAACGGCGAGCCGGCAGGTCGACTCGAACTGAGCCTCCCGCAACAGGTTCCGTACGGCTTCGTCTGCATCCCGCAGTACGCCACCGAAGAGGTCCTGGGATCGCACCTGGTCGGCCTCGGCACGACGGTGCGGCGCGGGGTG
>JAQSXQ010000737.1 GCA_029256565.1 Mycobacterium sp. | reverse complement strand
CACTGGGTCTGACCGGACACACGAACCCATGCCTGCCCGCCTGATGCCAGAACCGTCGTTCGTCCTCTCGGGGCCCGACCGGACACTGGTCGCCGACGGCATCCACACTCCGTATCCGGAGGTGTCAGCCGCCCGCGCCGCGCTGGCCTCGGGCAGCGCGCCGATGGTGTTGGGCGCCCGTCCGTTCGACCTCACCCGGCCCGCCGCGCTGATGCGGCCCGAGGCGTTCAGGTTCGTCGACGCGCTGCCGGACGGACCAGTCAGCGAGTTGCCCACGGTGCGAGTGGACGGCGAACTGCCGTCACCCGAGGTGCATCGCGCGCGCATCTGCGAAGCGCTGCGCAAGCTCAACGACCCGCGTTCGGCACTGCACAAGGTCGTGCTGGCCCGCGCTCTGCGGCTGGTCGCCGACCAGCCGCTCGACGTCACCGCGGTGATGCGCCGGCTGGCCGAAGACCCCACTGCCATCGTGTACTTCGCCGACCTGACCCCCGCCGGCGGCCGCCACGTGGGTGCCGGCCTGATCGGCGCGAGCCCCGAACTGCTGGTCGCGCGCCGGGGTGACGTCGTGACGTGCCGTCCGTTCGCGGGCAGTGCGGCCCGCTCCCCCGACCCCGCCATCGACCGCGCCAACGGCGAAGCCCTGGCGGCATCGGCGAAGAACCGGCACGAGCACCAACTCGTCGTCGATCAGATGCGCGATGCGCTGGCACCGCTGTGCACCGAGCTGCGCATCGCAGCCGAACCTCAGCTCAGCAGTACTGCGGCGGTGTGGCACCTCAACACCCCGATCAGCGGACGGATCCGCCAATCCTCCACCACTGCACTGGATCTCGCGATCGCGCTGCACCCGACCCCCGCCGTCGGTGGCGTACCCGCGGCCGCGGCCACCGACCTCATCAACGAGCTGGAGGGCGACCGCGGGTTCTACGCAGGCGCGGTCGGCTGGTGCGACGACTCCGGCGACGGCACCTGGGTGGTGTCGATCCGGTGTGCGGAACTGTCGGCCGACCGCCGCACCGCGGACGCACGCGCGGGCGGCGGCATCGTCGCCGAGTCGGACCCGGACGAGGAAGTCGCCGAGACGAGTACGAAGTTCAAGACCATCGAAACCGCACTGGGGGTACGTCCATGAGCATGCTGATCCGCCGTGCCCAGCCTGGCGACGAGGCCGAACTCACCGCCATGGTGCACGAACTCGCAGAGTTCGAACACGCCGCCGACGAATGCCTGCTCACCGAAAGCGGCTTGCGCACAGCACTGTTCGGCGAGTCACCGACGGTCAACGGGCACGTCGTCGAAGTCGACGGACAGGTGGCGGCAGGCGCACTGTGGTTCCTGAGCTTCTCCACGTGGGACGGGGTGGCCGGGGTCTACCTCGAAGACCTCTACGTCCGGCCCGCCTTCCGCAGGCGCGGCCTGGCGCGCGAGCTGCTGGCGACCCTCGCGCGGGTGTGCGTCGACAACGGCTACAGCCGGCTGTCGTGGGCGGTGCTGGACTGGAACGCCAACGCGATCGCGCTCTACGACTCGGTCGGCGGACGGCCGCAGACCGACTGGATCACCTATCGCGTGTCGGGGCCGGAGTTGTCGGCGCTGGCGGGGCCGGGCTGAGCCGCGACCCACTCGAGTGCCGACCGGCTGAACAACAGGGCCAATACGATCACGGCGACGAGCCCGACCGGCACGCCGAGCGCCCACTGCCCCGAACCGACGGCCATGTAGTACGCCACCGGCAGCAGCAGCAGTTGAGCGAAGACCGCGATGCCGCGCCCCCAGCGGCACCAGCGCCGCCGCGCCTTCGAAGGCCACCGCCGCACCGGCTTGGCGCACCGACGTCGGCGAGGGAACCGTCATCGGACCATCCTGGGATCGATCACGGAGACCAAGCGTAGAGGCATCGCCACGGCGCATGGCTAGGCTGGGTTTCCGTGCGCGCCGTGCTGATCGTCAATCCCAATGCGACATCCACCACCGCGGCCGGGCGTGACCTGCTCGCCCACGCGCTCGAGAGCCGCGTGGACCTCACCGTGGTGCACACCGACCACCGTGGCCACGCGATCGAGATCGCCCGCGACGCCACCCGCGACGGCATCGACGTCGTCATCGTGCACGGCGGTGACGGCACCGTGAACGAGGTGGTCAACGGCATCCTCGGCGAGTGCGGGCCCAACCGGGCGGTCCCCGATCCGAACGCTCCCGCCGTCGGCGTGGTGCCAGGCGGATCGGCGAACGTGTTCGCCCGGGCGCTCGGGATCAGCCCCGACCCGGTCGACGCCACCAATCAGCTCATCGACCTGCTCAGCGCGCGCCGCAGCGGTGCGGCCTGGCGGCGGATCGGGCTGATGGACTGCGGCGAGCGCTGGGCCGTGTTCACCGCAGGGATGGGCGTCGACGGCGACGTCGTCGCCGCGGTCGAGGAGCAACGCGCACGCGGACGGAAGGTGACGGCGAGCCGCTACATCCGGGTCGCGGTCCGCGAGATGCTGGCCAGTGCCCGCAGGGAACCCGGCCTGACGCTGCGCACACCCGGCAGTGAACCGGTGTCCGGCGTCCACTTCGCGTTCGTGTCGAACTCGAGTCCGTGGACCTACGCCAACACCCGCCCGGTGTGGACCAATCCGGCGACGACGTTCGAGACCGGTCTCGGCGTATTCGCGATCACCAGCATGAACGTCTGGGCCAACCTGGCTCTGGTGCGACGGATGCTGTCGACCAAGCCCAACATCGAGGCCAAGCACCTGATTCGCGAAGACGACCTGTCGTGGATCACCGTGACGGCCGAAGCGCCCGCGGCGTGTCAGATCGACGGAGATTTCGTCGGACCGAGGGAAACGATGACGTTCACGTCGGTTCCGGATGCGCTCGCCGTAGTGGCGCCGGCGGCCAAAAGCCTCTGAACTGTGACGTTGTTATCAATGCAACCAACTCAGGGCGCAGGTACGTTGAGTGTAGTACGAACGTATGAGGGGATCGTCAACGCGGTCCCAATCGAACGTCTCAGTGACATTGCCCACGTGTGAACTCGGTTCTATTGACATCTGTTCAGCCTGTGAAAGCATCGGATGCAACAGCACTGAAACATTTCGTGTGCATGCGTTAACAGCCGAACAAAAAGCTAGTGCGCTTTGCTGCGCACACAGCGAGTGATCTGACTAGGAGTTAAGAAATGGATTGGCGGCACAAGGCAGTCTGTCGTGACGAGGATCCCGAACTGTTCTTCCCGGTAGGGAACAGCGGTCCGGCGCTCGCCCAGATCGCCGACGCGAAGCTCGTCTGCAACCGCTGCCCGGTGACCACCGAGTGCCTCACCTGGGCGCTGGAGTCCGGTCAGGATGCCGGCGTGTGGGGCGGCATGAGCGAAGACGAGCGTCGCGCGCTCAAGCGTCGCAACGCTCGCACCAAGGCGCGTACGGGCGTCTAACCCGCTTCGACATTCGCTTACGGCCCCGGTGAAAACCGGGGCCGTAAGCGCGTTTCGGGGCCCTTGAAACGGCTATGCGCCATTGCTGCGGACGTGCAGGCGCGTTTTGAGTAGTGACGCTGCCGC
>JAQSXQ010000736.1 GCA_029256565.1 Mycobacterium sp. | reverse complement strand
GCGCAGCGACCGGTCGACGGCCTGCTCGAGTAGCTCGTCAATGTGCATGAAGGTGCCGGGCAGGGCCCAGCCCCGCTCGTTGGGCCGCGGCACCTGCAGTACCAGGAGGTCCCCGCCGTTCGGCTCGAGCGTCAGCACGGCGGTGTCGACGGCGACCGACGGCTGCGGGTACTCGTCGAGCCGAGCCATCGTGTCAGCCCCCAGGTGTATCGTTCGATTTATCGCGATTTCGCGCAAAGTAGTTCTCGGGGAGGAGAACGATATGAATCTATCAACAGCACAACTGGATCGGGCGTGCGGCGTCCTGCTGGCCACGGCGGCGGGTGACGCGCTCGGGGCGCCGTATGAATTCGAGCCGCCGCGCGGGCCCGAGCTGGAGGTCGCCATGGTGGGTGGCGGCGCGTTCGGGTGGAGTCCAGGTGAGTGGACCGACGACACGTCGATGGCACTGGCGATCGCGGAGGTGGCCGCGACGGGCGCCGACCTGCGCGAGGAGCCGGCCCAGACCGCGATCGTCACGCGGTGGTACGACTGGTCGCTGACCGCCACCGACGTGGGCAACCAGACCCGCAGCGTCCTCGGCGCCACGGGTCGCGCCGGTGTCTCGGCCGCCAATGCGCTGGCCGCGTCTCGGATGTTGCACGAGCGCACCGGTCACACGGCGGGCAACGGATCGCTGATGCGGACCGCGCCCGTCGCGCTGGCCCACCTCGACGACGAGGACGCATTGATCGATGCGGCGCGGACCATCAGCGAGCTGACGCACTTCGATCCCGATGCCGCCGAGGCGTGCGTGCTCTGGTGCCTGGCCATCCGGCATGCCGTGCTGACGGGTGATCTCGACGTGCGTGCCGGACTGCAGCACTTGCCCGCGGCCCGTCGCGAACTCTGGACCGAGCGCCTGGACGTCGCGGAGGCGTCGGTGCCGTCGTCGTTCCGGCGCAACGGCTGGGTGGTGGAGGCTCTGCAGGCGGCCTGGTCGGCGATCGCGACCACGCCGGTGCCCGCCGACGATCCGACGGCGGGCGTGTTCGCAGCGGACCACCTGCGGCTGGCGATCGACGCCGCGGTGCGGTCGGGCAACGACACCGACACCGTCGCGGCGATCGCCGGTGGGCTGCTGGGGGCGAGGTGGGGCGCGTCTGCGGTGCCGGGTGCGTGGCGCAGGCTGCTTCATGGCTGGCCGGGTCTCGACGCGCGGGGCCTGGTGTCGCTGGCGACGCGGATCGTGGGGGCCGATCGCCCCTTCGACAACTACGTCGTACCGATGGCCCCGTCGCCGCACCCGCACGACGACGGGGTGTGGCTCGGCGATCTGGAGACGCTGCGGGCGCTTCCGGACGGCGTGGACGCCGTCGTCTCGCTGTGCCGGGTGAACGACCGGGATCTGCCACCCGGCGTCGAGCAGATCGACATCCGCCTGATCGACGTCGTGGGCGCCAACGCGCATCTCGACTTCGTCCTGCTCGACACGGTGCGGCTGGTCGAGACGCTCCGGGCCGAGGGGCGGACGGTCCTGCTGCACTGCGTGGCGGCACACAGCCGGACACCCGCGGTGGCTGCGCTGTACGGCGCGCGCAGGGCCGGGATCAGCGGGCGCGATGCCCTGGCGGCAGTGTGCGACGTGCTGCCGGATGCCTACCCGAACTGGGACTTCCGCGACGCGCTCGACCGGCTCGCGCCCTGAACTGGTCACGCTCGCAAGCCTTTCGGGATGACCGTCACAGGCGTGGCATCCTGGCACGGTGGAATCCCTTCTGCACTTCGCCGGCAACTTCTGGTGGCTGATCTTCCCGCTGGGCGGGGTGATCGGCGGCGGGGTCAAGGCGGTCGCCGCAGCGAACGAGCGGCGGGCGGAGCGGAGGCTCGAGCGCTACGTGCTCGCACGGCACGACGACGTCGATGCTCGCTGGCTCGACTACGAGATCGACGTGGCGAAGCTGCTCGACTTCCCGTTGATGACCGACATGCGAGATCCGTTGACGGCGGCGTTCCACAAGGCGCGCAGCCGGGCCGATCTGTTGCGTCCGGTGTCGGTGGACGAGGTGATCGGCGACCGGGATGCCCAGGCGGAGTATCGCGATGCGGTGCACGACTATGCCGTCGCGTTCGAGGTCGCCGAGGCAGAGGCGATCCGGCGGCGACGAAGCGACTTCTCCGCCGACGACCGCGATCGGTTGGCGCGGGCGCAGAGCCTGCTGCGGGTGGCCTCTGACGGTTCGGCGACCGTGCAGGAACGACAGAACGCCTATGGGAAGGCGCAGCGCGAACTCGACGGGCTGATCGTCTTGCCCGCGGTGACCCGCAAGGCGCTGGAGCGGTCCGTGGCCGGCGAGTTGGAAGCCTGAGGGTTCGGGGGTCGTCTGTTCGAGGTAGTCGGCTTCGCGCTGCGGTAGTCGACGAGTTCCGGCCGGGCCGACGAAGTGGGCAGTCGACGAAGTGGGCGGTCGACGAAGTGGGCGGTCGACGAGGTGCCCACCTTTGAGCGACAAGTCGCGACAATCTGCACGCCTTGGCTAGCCTGAGCCGCCCTGTGTTGATCCGCCGTTTGGGCGTCGGGGTTGCACCTGCTTTGCCAGGCCCCAGGGCAGCTCCGCGCTACGCCAAGGGTGCGACAAATAGGTAGTTGCTCGGTGAAGTCATCCCCAGTGCGGGATTCATCCACAGCCTGGTCAGCACTGGTTTTTGGCGCCGTTTCGTGTCGTACCCAGGCGGTAGATTCGCAAGTATGTTCGAAGAGTTGGCCACCGAGGCCCAGACCTCCCGCACGGTTGCGGGATGGGCACGCGTCGAAGCCGCAGCCACCGCCCGCCGGCTCGCGGCGATGGTCGTTCTCTTGGACCAGGCCTACGCCGCAGACGGATCCGCCGACCGCGAGCAGTGGTACCTCGACAACTGGGGTGCGGTCAGCGCCGAGATCGGCGCCGAGCAGAACATCACCCAAGGGGCAGCGGCGCATCAGCTATTGATCGCGACGGCACTGCGGGACCGACTGCCGGAGGTCGCGGCGCTATTCGCCGATGGGTTGGTGTCCTTCCGGGTGGTGTCGGCGATCACCACCCGCACCACGCTTGTGCGGGACCGCGACGCTCAGCGCGCGGTCGACAAGGCGTTCGCCGACGTGCTGACCGAGTGGGCGCCGCTGTCGGAGGACAAGCTGAACAACGCCATCGACGCGATCGTCGCCGAACACGACCCGCACGGTGTGTACCGGACGAAGCTCACCGCCAAGGGGCGCAACGTTCAGTTCGACTACGACGGCTCCGGCATGGCCACGATGTTCGGCACCCTCTTCGCCACCGACGGCAAGGCCGTCGAGAAGCGCCTGAACCTGCTAGCTAAGACCGTGTGCCCGAGCGATCCGCGGACGGTCGAGCAGCGCCGCGCCGATTCGTTCTACTCGGTCCTCCGGGGTCTGGACTACCTGCCGTGCCTGTGTGGC
>JAQSXQ010000040.1 GCA_029256565.1 Mycobacterium sp. | reverse complement strand
CTCTCGCGCGAGGGCAAGCGCGGCCCGATGGACCGTTTCCACCGGCGGCTGCTGTGGCCGATCCGGGTGTCGTCCGGCGAGGTCATCGGGTTCGGCGCCCGACGGCTGTTCGACGACGACCCGATGGAGGCCAAGTACGTCAACACCCCCGAGACGGTGCTGTACAAGAAGTCGAACGTGCTGTTCGGTCTCGACCTGGCCAAGCGCGACATCGCCAGGGGCCATCAGGCCGTGGTGGTCGAGGGCTACACCGACGTGATGGCGATGCACCTGGCGGGCGTGACGACGGCGGTCGCGTCGTGCGGTACCGCCTTCGGTGACGAGCACCTGTCGATGCTGCGTCGACTGATGATGGACGACAACTTCTTCCGCGGTGAACTCATCTACGTCTTCGATGGTGACGCCGCGGGACGGGCGGCTGCGGTCAAGGCGTTCGAGGGGGAGCAGAACCTCGCTGGACAGTCGTTCGTGGCCGTCGCCGACGACGGCATGGATCCGTGTGATCTGCGGCTGAAGTCCGGTGACGGCGCGCTGCGCGATCTGGTGGCGCGACGAACCCCGTTGTTCGAGTTCGCGATTCGTACCGCGCTGGCCGAGCACGACATGGACAGCGCCGAGGGTCGGGTGGCGGCCCTGCGCCGCTGCGTGCCGATGGTCGCCAAGATCAAGGACCCGTCGCTGCGTGACGAGTACGCCCGCCAGCTCGCCGGCTGGGTGGGCTGGGAGGACGTCGCCCAGGTGCTGAGCCGGGTACGTGAGGACGCCCGCAGCACCGGCGGCCGGCGAAACGACGCGTCGACCCGTCCGCGTGCGGTCGCGACGGCCCCGTTGGCGCGGCCCGACCCGCGCGACCCCACGCTGTGGACCCAGCGCGAATCGCTCAAGGGTGCGCTGCAGTACCCCGCCATCGCAGGCCCGGTGTTCGACTCACTGGCGGCCGACAGCTTCACCCATCCGGCGTACGCGGGCATCCGCGCCGCCATCCAGGCTGCGGGTGGAACGTCGACCGGCCTGTCGGGTGCGGACTGGATCGAGGCCGTCCGGGAGAAGGTGCCCACCCCCGAACTGGCGAGCCTGATCAACGAGATGAGCGTCGAGGGCATCAACGTCGTCGACGACGACCGGCTGCCCCGCTACATCGGCGGCGTGCTGGCCCGTCAGCAGGAAGTGTGGGTCGGCAGGCAGATCGCCGAGATGAAGTCCAAGCTGCACCGCATGTCGTCGGTGGATCACAGCGACGAATATCACGCGCTCTACGGCGACCTGATTGCGCTGGAGACCTACCGCAAGAGCCTCATCGAGCGGGCGAGCGGCGACGACCTTACTGCGTGAGTCCGCCGATGGCGCTATGGTTAATGCGCTGCACGCCTCGTACGTCCTGGAAGGGCCACTCATGACACATCGCGCACACCGTCTCGTCGCCGCGGGCGCGTTGGCCGTGGCCGCCGTGGCCACCCCCATCGCCGTGGCGTTCACCAGCGTCGACTCGTCCGACACGGCTCAGTGCCGCGCTCACTTCGGAAACCTCGAGGACAACATCTGCCTCGACGGACCGGACTCCGGCAACAGCTTCACGATCGGCACGCCGTCGTACAACGGTGGCAACAGCCCCGACTCGGGCTGGTACGTCGGCCCGCTGCTGCCGGGCACGACGTGGACCCAGGGAATCGGCTAGCGCTTCTTCTCACCCTCGGGCAGTAGCACCGAGGTCTTGGCGTCGATCTGCGTCACGTTCACCATCTGCGGGTCGGGTGATACCCGATCGGCCACCTTGCGGCGTCCAGCGTCGATGATCGCCTTGGTGCGAGGGCTTCCCGTGACCGCCCGGTAGGTACCGGCGATCTGCTCGTAGCGCTGCCTGCCGGCCTTGGCGCCCAACACGTAACCCACTGCCATCACGGCGGCGATGCCTATCACTGGACTCCTTCTCGATACGGTGCGTCGCTTTCCATCCTGCCTCACTTCGCCGACGACGGCCGGTGCGAGGCGTCCGACCTCCCCGATACCCATGATCGGGACTCCGTACGCTAGAGTCATGCCTCGGTTCGCGGGCATGTTCCGCGCACCACCGGTTGATCCCCTGTAGCTCAATTGGCAGAGCTTCCGACTGTTAATCGGACGGTTGATGGTTCGAGTCCATCCGGGGGAGCCACCCGTAGGCTCAGTGCCGTGCGGAACCTTCTCGTCGTCATCGCGTCGCTCCTGGCGTTCGTCACCGCAGGCTGCGGCTGGAGCCCGCCGAGCGCTGAGCCCCCTCCCGCGAGTACCTGCACGGCCGACGACGGCCCCGCTGCCGACGTCGTGGCCGCCGAGATCGCGAAGCTGCCCGCTGGCACGCAGTGGCGCGAGACCGCGCGCGGCAACACCGGTGACTGCAAGCTGTACTGGGTGCAGGTCGCATCGGCGTCCCCGGCGCCCGATGCCCCAGGGCAGGTGCTGTTCTTCGACGCGGGCACGCCGATCGGCACCCCCACGCCCGAACCGCGGCCCTACGTCGCCGTCGTGAACTCCGGCCCGGACACCGTCACGGTGCAGTACCAGTGGCGCCAGGGCGCCGATCAGGCGTGCTGCCCGACCGGCATAGGCTCCGTGCGCTTCCAGAGCGCCGATGGCGCGCTGAAGGCGCTGGACCCCGTCCCCGGCCCCTAGTCACGAAACTCCGCCGAGACGGCAACCACGGTCGCTGAGTGGGGCGCTCAACGACGGGGAATGTCATTTCGGCGCCCCGGACCTAGTTACTCGGCGTTCTGCTCGACGTGCTCGTCGGCATCCGGAATGTGCTCGGGATGCAGCATTTCCGCGTAGCGCAGCTGCTCCGGGATCCCGAAGCCCTCGACCAGCAGCAGCGCGTGCGGACGGAGCTTGCGGCACCGGTCGTTGATCGCGCGCGTTACGGCCTTGGAGCGCTCGGTGGACAGGAAGCGGTGCTCCACGAACCAGGCCTTGTCGGCTTCGATCACCGACAGCGCGTAGAGGTCGCAGACCAGGTTGAGGATCTCGCGGGCCTCTTGCCCTTCAACAGACGTGGACTCGCACGTGTCGATGCCCGCGACGAACGCCTCCAGGATGATCCGGTCGATGTGTGCCTTCGCCGCGTGCAGCACGTGGTCCTGCACGGCGTTGAACGCCTCGAACGGCGACATCTCCTTCGACTTGCCCTGTAGCCGGCGCGCCACCGAAGCGAGCATGTACTCCTCGCGGTCCTCGAACATCTGGACCTGGGTGCCGCGGTTGAACAGCGAGCCCTCCTCCTCGTTGTCCTGCCGGGTGTCGAGGATGGTCTGCATGATCGTCTGGGCGGCGGTCCGCTTGAGGACCCGCTCCCCGGCGAAGTTCGCGGCGAACCGCACCCACTCGACCGGGCTCATGCCCTTGATGTCGTCGGCGTAGGCCGTCAGCAGCTCCTTGGCGACCAGCTGCGTCAGCACGTGGTTGTCGCCCTCGAACGTGGTGAACACGTCGGTGTCGGCCTTGAGCGCGATCAGGCGGTTCTCGGCGAGATAGCCTGCGCCGCCGCATGCTTCGCGGGCCTCCTGGATCGCGGTGGTTGCGTGCCACGTGTTCGCGGCCTTCAGGCCGGCCGCGCGGGACTCCAGCTCGCGCTGTTCCTCGGCGTCCGGGTCGTCGGCCGTCTGCAGTTCGTGACACTTCGCGACCAGTTCGTTCTGGGCGAACTGCAGCGCATACGACTTCGCGATCAAGGGGAACAGCCGGCGCTGGTGGACCAGGTAGTCCATGATCAGCACCTCGTCATCGGCGCCCGGCGCCTCGAACTGCCTGCGCTGCAGCGCATACCGCGTCGCGATGTCCAGGGCGACGCGGGCCGCGGCGCCCGCGCTGCCGCCGACGGTGACGCGGCCGCGGATCAGGGTGCCCAGCATCGTGAAGAACCGTCGTCCCTGGTTCTCGATGGGCGAGCTGTAGGTGCCGTCCTCGGCGACGTCGGCGTACTTGTTGAGCAGGTTCTCGCGCGGGATGCGGACCTGGTCGAACTGGATGCGGCCGTTGTCGACGCCGGGAAGTCCGCCCTTGTACTGGCAGTCCGAGGTCGTCACACCCGGCAGGTCGTTGCCGTCGTCGTCGCGGATCGGCACGACGAAGCAGTGCACGCCGTGGCCCTCGCCCTGGGTGATCAGCTGGGCGAAGACCGCTGCGACCCGCGCGGTGTTCGCCGCGCCGCCGATGTAGTCCTTGCGCGACGTGCGGGTGGGGGAGTCGATGACGAATTCCTGGGTGGCCGGGTCGTAGGTGGCCGTGGTCTCCAGGGACTGCACGTCGCTGCCGTGTCCGGTCTCGGTCATCGCGAAGCAGCCGAGCACGTCGAGGTCGATCAACTTCTTCACGTAGGCCTGGTGGTGACGTTCGGTGCCGAGGTTCTCGATGGCCCCGCCGAACAGCCCCCACTGCACGCCGGCCTTGACCATCAGCGAGAGATCGGACATGGCAAGCATCTCGATCTGAGTGACCGCGGCGCCGACGTCGCCGTTGCCGCCGTGCTCCTTCTTGAAGCCGTCCTCGGCCGAGCCCTGGGCTGCCATGATCCGCATCTGCTCCGTCACCTTGGTGCGGGCAATCACGGTGTTGGGCGTGTAGTGCGGCTTGAACACCTCGTTGGAGAGTTCTTGGCGCATGCGGTTCTTCACGTCGCGCCAACGGCCGTCGAGTGCGTTGCGCAGGTGATCGGCAGTGCTGGTAGTGGAGGACACCGTGGTCGTCATACTTCGACCGTAGCCCGCCTCGAGCGCCGGGAAACTGTGATGTCGCAAACCCAGGGCAGCCTCATCGAATCGTCACATCGGGGTGGGAGTTGAATCTCCGTCATGACCGAACCGGACGGCCCTCCCGCCGACGGGCTGCCACATCAGATCGACCACGAGCACTCCGACGTGTCGGGCGGATGGCTGCGCGCGGCGACGTTCGGGGCGATGGACGGCCTGGTGAGCAACACCGCGCTCATCGCGGGCGTCGCCGCCAGCGCAAGTGCCCACACGGTCGTGCTGTCCGGCGTCGCGGGCCTGCTGGCGGGTGCGTTCTCGATGGGGCTCGGCGAGTACACCTCGGTGACGACGGCCAACGAGCAAGTCGAGGCGGAGGTGCGCGTCGAGCGCCGGGCCTTCCGCAAGCACCCTCAGGCCGAGCGCGCCGAGCTGGTCGGGATGTTGATGGCGATGGGCATGACGAAGGACACCGCCACCAGGGCCACCGACGAGATCCACCGCGACGAGACCCAAGCGCTGAACTTCCATCTCGTTCAGGAACTCGGCGTCGATCCCCGCGAGAAGCCGTCGCCGTGGGTGGCGGCGGGGTCGTCGTTCCTGATGTTCTCGATAGGGGCGATCATCCCGCTGATCCCGTACCTGCTGGGCTTCGGCTCGCTGTGGCTCGGGTTGGCGTGTGGCGGCGTCGGTCTGCTGCTGGCAGGCGGTGTCGCCGCGAGCTTCACCCGCAAGGGCATCGTCGTGGGGTCGCTGCGGCAGTTGGCCTTCGGTGCGATCGCCATCGCGGCCACCTACGTGGTCGGCACGCTGATCGGCACCACCGTCACCTAGCCGGGGTCAGTCGTTGCCGACGGTCACCGCCGTGGCCTCGTCGAGCGCCTGGTCCTCGGGATCCTCTTCCGCGTCGACGCCTGCCAGGTGTCCGCGGGTGGCGAACAGCACGACGGCGGCGAGTACCACGGCCCCCGCGCCCACCCAGAAGGGCAGGTGCACGCTGATCTGCTCGCCCAGTACGCCTGCGAGCCAGGGCGCCACCGCCGCTCCGCCGAACCGCATGAAGCTGTAGGCCGCCGACGCCACTCCGCGTTCTACGGGTTGGATTCCCCGGGTCGCTGCGCTCCTGCCCGACGGGGCCGCCTTCATGACCGTCTCCGTGATCAGCGTGTTGTTGACGCCGATGAACAGCCCCGCGATCACCACGCAGGTGGCCAGCACGGCCTTCGAGTCGGTGCCCACCGCCATCACGGCGAGAGTCAGGCTGAAGCACAGCAGGTTGACGATCAACACCCGGATGGTGCCGAACCGGTGTTGCAGGCGCGGCGCCACCACCACCGAGGTGAAGGCCAGCGCGAGACCCCAGCCGAAGAAGATCAGCCCGATCTGGTGCGCCGACATGTCCAGCGGGAATGGCGTGAACGCCAGCAGTGTGAAGAAGCCGAAGTTGTACAGCAGCGCGGTCACCCCGACGCCGAACAGGCCGCGGTGCCGCAGCGCGCGGAACGGGTCGGCCAGCGTCGTCGCCCGTTGCGGCCGTGGTGTTTCCGGCAGCAGGAACGTCGTGATGACCAATGCGAGCGCCATGAGGACGGACACGCCGAAGAACGGTCCACGCCAGGAGATCGACCCGAGGACGCCGCCGACGAGCGGGCCGACCGCGATGCCGAGGCCCAGTGCCGCCTCGTACAGGATGATCGCCTGCGCCACGGAGCCCCGCGCCGAGTTGACGATGGTGGCCAGCGCCGTCGCGATGAACAGTGCGTTCCCAAGGCCCCAGAGGGCGCGCCATCCGACGATCTCCATGACGCTGCCCGACATGCCGGCCAGGCCGGCGCCCGCGATGATGATCGCCAGGCCGAGCAGCAGCGTCCGCTTCGGGCCGATTCGGCTCGACACCACTCCCGTGACGAGCATCGCCACGCCCATCACCGCCATGTAGCTGGTGAAGAGCAGCGATACCTGGGACGGCGATGCGTCGAGGTTGTCGGCGATGGGCTTCAGGATGGGGTCGACGAGTCCGATGCCCATGAAGGCGACGACGGAAGCGAAGGCGACGGCCCAGACGGCCTTGGGTTGGCGCCACATCGGGCGGGTCCTCCTAGTGATCGAACGTGAAGTGCGTGGGTGTCAGTGGTTCTGCGCGTCCTCGAGGAGGGTGCGCATGACCCGCACGGCGTCGGCCAGGGTCTGGCGGTCGGCGTCGTCGAGGCGGGAGAGGTAGGGGTCGATGACCGCGCCGCGGTCCGCTCGCACCGCGGCCAGCGCCTCGATGCCCTCGGGCGTGATGCTGATCAACACGGCGCGTGCGTCGGCCGGGTCGGTGATGCGGGAGACCAGGCCCGCGTCCTCGAGTCGGCGCACCTGGGTGGTCATGGTGGGCTGAGAGCAGTGGTCGAGTGCTGCCAGATCCGATATCCGGGCGGCACCCTGGTCTTCGATGACGGCCAGCAACCGCGCTTGGGCGAATGGCAGCGCCAGGCGAACCCTCTGGTTGGCCAGCCGGTTGATCCGGGCGACGACGGACAGCAGATCCGACGACAGTGTCGTATCGGCCGAGGCGTTGGGGGTCATGCCACCATGATACATAGGCATTCTATGTAGAACACGTCGGCGCGAGTGTCCATCCTCACAGCCTGCTGAGGTGGGCGTCTCCGCACGACTGGCAGAATCGAGCAATGGCTCTGACCGGCGCGCACGACACTCGACGTGCCGGGTCCCTGCGTCCCGCCGAACTGGCCCACGCCGCCGTCATGGCCGCGCTGTGCGCCGCCACGGCGATCATCGCGGTGGTCGTGCCGTTCGCGGCGGGCCTCTCGCTGCTGGGCACGGTTCCCATGGGGCTGCTCGCCTACCGCTACCGCCTGCGGGTGCTGCTCGCGGCCACCGTCGCCGGTGCCGTCATCGCGTTCCTCATCGCCGGAATGGGCGGGGCCATGACGGTGATCAACTGCGCCTACATCGGCGGACTGACCGGCATCGTCAAGCGCCGCGGACGTGGCACCCCGACGGTCGCCGTTGCGGCGGTCGTCGCGGGAGTGGCCTTCGGACTCGCCGCCGCTGGTGCACTCGCCGTGCTGGTGCGCCTGCGCACGCTGATCTTCGAGACCATGACGGCCAACGTCACCGGGACCGCGCGCATCCTCGAGCGCATCCCGGGCCTGGAGCCCTTCGCGCAGCGCATGCGCGACGACTTCGCCACCCTGCTCAGCTACTGGCCGCTGCTGATCATCGCGTCCGGCATCGCCAGCATCACCTTCGTCAGCCTGGTCGGGTGGTGGGCGTTGTCACGCGTGCTCGGCCGGTTGTTCGGCGTTCCCGACGTCCACAAGCTCGACGCCCCCGATCCCTCGGAGCCGCCCGCCGACCCGGTGCCAGCGCGACTGCGCGACGTGCGCTTCCGGTATCCCGGAACCAATCACGATGCGTTCGGCCCGGCGTCCCTCGACGTGGAAGCGGGCGAGCACCTCGCCATCACCGGCGCCAATGGCTCGGGCAAGACGACGCTCATGCTGATGCTCGCCGGAAGGCAGCCGACGGCAGGCACGATCGACCGACCCGGCGGAGTGGGGCTGGGCCGGGTCGGCGGCACCGCGGTCGTCATGCAGCACCCGGAGAGTCAGGTGCTCGGCACCCGGGTGGCCGACGACGTGGTCTGGGGACTGCCCGCGGGCACGCACGTCGACGTGGATCGGCTGCTGGACGAGGTCGGACTCGACGGTCTCGCCGAACGCGACACCGGCGGACTGTCGGGTGGTGAACTCCAGCGCCTCGCCGTGGCAGGCGCGCTGGCCCGCGAACCGAAACTCCTGATCGCCGACGAGGTGACCAGCATGGTCGACCAGCAGGGCCGCGATGCGCTCATCTCGGTACTCGGCGGCCTCACCGGGCGTCACCAGATGTCGCTGGTGCACATCACGCACTACAACGACGAGGCGGACTCCGCCGACCGGACCGTCGACCTCACCGGCAACGGCGGCTCGGCCGACAACGTCGAGATGGTGTCGAGCGCGCCGGTACCCGAGGCCAGCGTCGTCGCCCACCCGGCGGGTACGCCGCTGCTCGAATTGCGCGGCGTCGGACACGAATACGGCAGCGGGACGCCGTGGGCGTCGACCGCCCTGCGCGACGTCGACTTCGTCGTCAACGAGGGCGATGGACTGCTCATCCACGGACTCAACGGGTCGGGCAAGTCGACGCTGGCGTGGATCATGGCCGGCCGGTCGGGCAAGTCGACGCTGGCGTGGATCATGGCCGGCCTGCAGGTGCCCACCACCGGCGAGTGCCTGCTGGACGGCACGCCCGTCTCCGATCAGGTCGGTGCCGTCGCGATCTCGTTCCAGGCCGCGCGGCTGCAGTTGATGCGGGGCCGCGTCGACCTGGAGATCGCCTCGAGCGCGGGGTTCGACTACCACGACCACTCCCAGGTGGTGCGCGCGCTGGCAATGGTCGGGCTGGACGCGGGGCTCGGGCTACGCCGCATCGACCAGCTCAGCGGCGGACAGATGCGCCGCGTCGTGCTGGCCGGGCTGCTGGCGCGCAAGCCAAGGGCGATCATCCTCGACGAACCGCTGGCCGGCCTCGACGCCGCCAGCCAGCGTGGTCTGCTGTCGGTGCTCGAGGACCTCCGCCGCAACACCGGGCTGACCGTC
>JAQSXQ010000039.1 GCA_029256565.1 Mycobacterium sp. | reverse complement strand
GGCTGATCGAGCGAGGTGAACAGCGGGTTGTCGGTCACCTTGGCGTCGGTGACGACGTCGGCGAAGGTGCGGTACCGCTCCCACAGGATCGACGTCGAGGACAGTGCCTCGGACACCCGGGCAGCGTCGTGCGCGGTGAACCACACCGTGAACAGCCCCGTCAGCGCGTCGCGGTGCCGATAGCGGTCGCCCTCGTCGGTGAAGTCCGCGCCCAGCGCAACGCCAAGGGCGGCAACGGCTTTGGTCGTTCCGGTCAGCTCGGTCAGGTCGCGGAAGTGCCGTCCGGTCAGTGCTACGACCATGAACGAATCGCCGTCGGAGCTGGTGAAGTGCTGACCGTACTGGCCGTAGATGGAGTTGCCGATCCGGGACCGCGACGCGCCGTTGATCATCACCTCGGTGAGGAAGCCGAGGTTGCCCGCCGTGGCGAGCGCGACGTTCTCCAGTGGGATCGAGATGCGCTGCCCGGCCCCGGTCGCGTCACGGTGACGCACGGCGGTGGCGACGGCGAGCGCCGTGTACAGCCCGCACGCGACGTCCCATGCCGGCAGGACGTGGTTGACCGGGGTCGCCAGCGCGGTGGGCCCGGTGACCATGGGGAACCCGATGCCCGCGTTGACCGTGTAGTCGACGCCCGTGCCGCCGTCGGCGCGGCCGGAGACCTCGACGTGGATGAGGTCGGGCCGGAGCCGCTCCAGCGTTTCGTGCGAATGCCATTGCCGCCCAGCGACATTGGTGATGAGGATGCCCGCATCGGCGATCAGGCGCTGGATCAGGTCCTGCCCCTGTTCGGAGCGGACGTCGACGGCCACCGACTGCTTGCCCTTGTTCAGTCCCGCCCAGTAGATGCTGGTGCCGTCGTCGGTGAGAGGCCACCGGCGGTAGTCGGCGGCACCGCCGACCGGATCGACGCGGGTGACCTCGGCGCCCAGCTGGGCCAGCGTCATGCCTGCGAGCGGCACGGCCACGAAACTGGAGATCTCGATGATCCGCACCCCGGCCAGCGGCCGGGTGGGGTCGGGTCGGTCGGTCATGCGATCACGATATGGGGCCGCGTGTTCACCGCGACCACGGACGTCGGGTCAGACGAGGTCGATCACGTCGGCGATGGAGTCGAACACCCGGCTGGGCCGGAACGGATAGCGCTCGATGTCCTCGCGATTCGTGGAACCGGTGAGCACCAGGATGGTCTCCAGGCCGGCCTCGATGCCCGCGACGACGTCGGTGTCCATCCGGTCGCCGATCATCACGGTGCCCTCGGAATGAGCCTCGATGCGGTTCATCGCGCTACGGAACATCATTGGATTCGGCTTGCCGACGAAGTAGGGCTCCCGGCCCGTGGCCTTCGTGATGAGCGCGGCGACCGAGCCCGTGGCGGGTAGCGGGCCCTCCGCCGACGGTCCACTCACGTCGGGGTTCGTGGCGATGAAGCGCGCGCCGCCGAGGATCAGGCGGATCGCCTTGGTGATGGCCTCGAACGAGTACGTGCGCGTCTCCCCCAGCACGACGAAGTCCGGACCGACGTCGGTCAGCGTGTAGCCGACGTGGTGCAGCGCCGTGGTCAGGCCCGCCTCGCCGATCACGTATGCCGATCCGCCAGGCAGTTGGTCGTGCAGGAACGCCGCCGTCGCCAGCGCCGACGTCCAGATCGACTCCTCGGGCACGATCAGCCCCGACCGCGCCAACCGCGCCGCCAGGTCACGCGGGGTGAAGATCGAGTTGTTGGTGAGTACCAGGAAGGGCCGCTGCCGGTCCGTGAGCGCCTGCAGGAACTCGGCGGCCCCGGGCAGGGCGTGCTCCTCCCGGACCAGAACGCCATCCATGTCGGTCAGCCAGCACTGCGGTGTGGTGCTCATGCGTCCAGTCTGGCAGGTACGACCGCCGCGCTACCGCGCTCAGCGGATCACGGCAGGATGCGGTACCCGCGGGGCGCCGAACGCCTCCCGATGCGACGGCGGCCTGCGGCCACCCTCGTCGGTGATGTCGTAGCGCGCGGCGAGTTCGGCGCCGATGTGCGTGCGGCCGCTGAGGTCGGGCAGTTCGGGGTCGCGGTAGAGCGCGTCGATCACGTAGCCGGTGAACTCCGGTGTCTCGGCGTGTTCGGCGGTGCGGGCGAGCGCGTCGGGATGCCCGTCGAACGCGCGGCGGAACTTCTCGGTGAGCAGGATGCCCATCCAGATCGACGCGGTGGCGACGCCCGTCCCCGCGAAGTCGACGGCCATGTCGGCGGCCAGCTTGTCGACGCCGGCCTTCTGCGCCCCGTACGCTGCATGTAGCAGACCGCCCCGGGTGACGACGTGAACGCGATCAGCCCGTGTCCGCCGCGCACCAGCAGTGGTGCCGCGTACCAGGACGCGACGTACGCCGACCTGAGGCCGACGTCCAGGACGTCGGCGAGGCGAATCGGCTTGTCCCAGAACGGCTTGGCACCGGTCAGTTGGTCGTCGATCGCGGCGGCGTTGTTCACCAGCAGGTGCAGCGCACCCGAGTCGCGCTCGACGCGAGCGAACAAGGCTTCGACCTGTGCGTCGTCGCGGTGGTCGACCGGCACCGCGATGCGCCCGTCGCCGGGATCGGTGATGGTGCGCCCCGTGACGTAGACCTGCCAGCCGCACCGCAGCAGCGCGGTCGCGATGCCGAGCCCGGCACCGCGGCTGGCGCCGGTGACCACGGCGACGGGCGCGTCGGTCACGTCACTCGGGAAGCCACGTCACTCGGGAAGCCTTAGTTCCGGCTTCTCGACTTCTTCGATGTTGACGTCCTTGAAGGTGATCACGCGCACCTGCTTGACGAACCGTGCGGGCCGGTACATGTCCCAGACCCACGCATCGGCGAGACGGAGTTCGAAGTAGACCTCGCCGTCGGCGTTGCGTGGCACCATCTCGACGCTGTTGGCGAGGTAGAACCGGCGCTCCGTCTCCACGACGTAGCTGAACTGCCCCACGATGTCCTTGTATTCGCGGTACAGCGAGAGTTCCATCTCGGTTTCGTACTTCTCGAGATCTTCGGCACTCATCGGTTCAGCGGTCCTCCGGTCGGTATCCGGTCCATCTTCCCTCAGCCCCATTCCGCGCGCTGCGTCGGCTCCTCGTCGGGCAGGTCCCCGCCTGTCACGACCACCTCGTTCACGTTGCCAGCCCGCCGCACGTTCACGAACGAGTACCGGTGCTCGCTGCACGGGCCCAGCTCGGCCAGCGCCGCGGTGTGGGTGGACGTGCAGTACCCCTTGTGGACGGCGAAACCGTAGCCGGGGTGGGTTTTCTCCATCTCGACCATCAGCCGGTCACGACTCACCTTGGCCAGCACGCTGGCCGCGGCGATGCACGCGGCCGCCGCGTCGCCGCCGATCACCGGAAGCGACGGCATCGGCAGGCCGGGAACCCGGAACCCGTCGCTCAGCACGTAGCCCGGTCGCAGCGGCAATCCCGCGATCGCCCGCCGCATGCCCTCGATGTTGGCGACGTGCACGCCGCGCCGGTCCACCTCGGTCGAGGGGATGAAGACCACGTGATAGGCCAGCGCGTACCTGCGGATCAGCGGGAACAGCCGTTCGCGCTCCCGTTCGGTGAGCTTCTTCGAGTCGTCGAGTGCCGACAGGCTCTCGAGCCGGTTGGGTCCGAGCACGCAGGCGGCGACCACCAGGGGCCCGGCGCAGGCGCCGCGACCGACCTCGTCGACTCCGGCCACCGGGCCGAGACCGCCTCGATAGAGCGCGGATTCGAGTGTGCGCAGACCCGCGGACTTGCGGATCACGGTGCGTGGGGGCCAGGTCAGAGCCACGGGGACACTTACTGCGAGGTCTGCGGATTCACGCTGGACACGCCGCCCCACCGGCCGGGAGGCCAGGCGATGAACCGCGCCTTGCCGATGACGTTGTCCACCGGGACCGTGCCTGCCATGGGATCACCCGTGCAGAGCAGGCCGCGCTGGGCGTCGGCGGGCAGGTTCGTGCAGTGCGCGCGTGAGTCGGCCGAGTGGGTCCGGTTGTCGCCCATCACCCAGAGCCGGCCGTCGGGCACCGTCACCGGTCCGAACTCATTGCCGAGGCAGGGATAGATGGCGGGGTCGGCCATCATCGTGTTCGCATCGAGGTACGGCTCGACGAGCTTCTTGCCGTCGACCGTCAGACCGGTCGCCGCGCGGCACTCGACGGTCTGACCGCCGGTCGCGATGATGCGCTTGACCAGATCGTTCTCGTCCGGCGGCACGAAGCCGACCACGGACAGCGTGTTCTGCACCCAGCGCAGCGCCGGGTTGTCGGAGCGGATCGACTTGTAGCCGACGTTCCACGCGGGCGGGCCCTTGAACACGATGACGTCACCCGGCTCGGGTTCGCCGAAGCGGTAGGTGACCTTGTCGACCATGATGCGGTCGCCGACGCAGCCCGGGCAGCCGTGCAGCGTCGGTTCCATCGACTCGGATGGAATCAGGTACGGCCGCGCGACGAACGTGAGCATCACGTAGTACAGGACGATCGCGATCGTCAGGAGGATTGCCGCTTCGCGCAGAGCGCCGCGCTTCTTCTTCGGCGGGTCGGCTTCCACGTCATCGCCAGAGGTTGCGTCGGTCTCGGCAGCGTCTGCGGCGTCGGTGGGTCCGGTCACGCCAACAGAGTAGCCACGAAGGTGATCAAGCTACTGAACCCAGCAGCGCGGGTCAGCGCTTCTCCTTGATCTTGGCCTTCTTGCCGCGCAGCTCGCGCAGGTAGTACAGCTTCGCGCGACGGACGTCACCGCGGGTGACGACGTCGATGTGATCGATGTTGGGCGAGTGCACCGGGAAGGTGCGCTCGACGCCGACGCCGTAGCTCTCCTTGCGCACGGTGAAGGTCTCGCGCACGCCGCCGCCCTGGCGGCGGAGCACGACGCCCTTGAACACCTGCACGCGCTCCTTGGAGCCTTCGATGACCTTGACGTGCACGTTGAGAGTGTCACCGGGGCCGAAGGTCGGGATGTCGTCGCGTAGCGACGTCTGGTCGACGAAGTCCAGCGTGTTCATCGGAGACACTTCCTGTCGTGTGGGCCCGGGTGCGTCATCGCGGTCGCGACGCAGCACCAGGCCGATTGTCATGCGTACGTGTGAGGTGCGTCCCGCAGCAGACCGTGGCCGATGATGAAGTGAATGGCCTCGAGCCGTGCGCGGACAACTGCTCAATTGTGCCAGACCGCCCCCCGAGCGGCGAAATCGCGTCGCTGCGGATTTCCTCGAGCCGCACCCCCGGCGCGGAACGATTAGGGTTGAAGCCGCGGGCCAGGAGCGCGAGCGCCCCGCCCGACCGGCCCCTGGTCGATCTCAGAACGCGTCCAGACTAACCCTTCCGGAGGAGCGCCATGCACCGGCAGCCGTCGAAGCTGCTGATGATCTCGGCCGCAGCGGCGGCCGTGGTCACGGTCGCGGCGGGTTGCGAGGCGAGGGTCTACGGCAATCCGCCACCCAACCCGGAGGCGCCGCAGCTGACCGTGGTCGCACCGCTTGGCAGCTTGGCACCGTTGCCCGAGGCTCCCCCCGACCAGCCGCCCCGGACGTTCCTCGGCCTGGCCGACCGAGAGCGGCTGGCCACCGCCGAGGCCGCCGAGGCCGGCGCCGACGTCACCGCCGCGGTCCTCGACCGCAACACCGGTGAGCTGATCACCAACGGCAGCAACGAGACCATCGCCATCGCGTCGGTGGTCAAGCTCTTCATCGCCGACGACCTGCTGCTGCAGGTGTCCAAGGGGCAGACCGAACTGTCGCCCGCCGACCGCAAGATGCTCGACGTCATGCTGAGGTCGTCCGACGACAGCGCCGCCGAGGTGTTCTGGAATCGCAGCGGCGGCAGCGCGATCATCAACCGCGTCGTGGCGCGCTACGGGCTCGGTTCGACGCGGCCGCCCAGCAACGGCCGGTGGTTCAACACGATCAGCACGGTGACCGACCTCGTGCGCTACTACGACATGATGCTGGCGGGCACCGGTGGACTGCCGTCGGAGCAGGCCAGCATCATCCTGTCCAACCTGGCGGCGTCGACGCCGACCGCACCCGACGGCATGGTGCCCGGCGGCGTGTACCCGCAGCGCTTCGGCATCCCCGAGGGCCTGCCCGGTGAACCCGTCGCGGTCAAACAGGGCTGGATGTGCTGCGTGGGCGCCGACTGGATGCACCTGTCCACCGGTGTGGTCGGCCGCGACCGTCGCTACGTCATCGCGATCAGCTCGATGCAGCCCGCAAGCGCGGCCGAGGCGCGTCAGACCATCACCCAGGCGGTCAAGACGATGTTCCCCGAGGGCCGGATCTAACCGAGCAGGTCCGGTCGGCGCTCCCTGGTGCGCTCGAGCGACTGTTCCCGCCGCCACGCCTCGATCTTCGCGTGGTCGCCCGACAGCAGCACCGGCGGCACGTCGAGGCCCCGCCAGCTGGCCGGCCGGGTGTAGCTCGGCCCTTCGAGCAGCCCGTCGGAATGCGAATCCTGTTGATGCGAGGCCGGATTCCCGATGACCTCGGGCAACAACCGGACGACGGCCTCGATCATGACAAGGGCCGCGGACTCGCCGCCGTTGAGGACGTAGTCGCCGATCGACACCTCCTCCACCCGCATGTGCCGCGCGGCGTCGTCGGCGACGCGCTGATCGATGCCCTCGTAGCGACCGCAGGCGAACACCAGGTGCTGTTCGGTGCTCCACCGCTGCGCGGTCGCCTGGGTGAACAGCCGACCCGCGGGCGTCGGTACGACGAGAAGCGAGTCGGGAGTGCAGATCTCGTCGAGGGCGGCGCCCCACACCGGCGCGGTCATCACCATGCCGGGCCCTCCCCCGTACGGGGAGTCGTCGACCGAGCGGTGTACGTCGTGGGTCCACCCGCGCAGGTCGTGCACGCCCAGTCGCACCCGGCCGGACTCGATTGCCCTGCCGGGCAGCGACTGTCGCAGCGGCGCGAGGTAGTCGGGGAAGATGGTGATGACGTCGACGCGCACGTCGCGCCTACAGGTCTTCGAGGTTCAGCAGACCGTCCGGCGGATCGATCTCGATCAGCTGATCCTGCCTCGACACCGACGTCACGATCGCCCCGACGAATGGCACCAGCACCTCGGCGCCCTCACCGGTCTTGACCGACAACAGCTCCCCCGCCGCGGTGTGCAGGACCTCGGCGACGACGCCGACGTCGGCTCCGGCGACCGTACGCACCCGCAGCCCCTCGAGTTCGTGGTCGTAGAACTCGTCGGGGTCGTCGATGGGCGGTAGCTCGGCGGTGTCGACCAGGAACAGCGTGCCGCGCAACGCGTCTGCGGCGTTGCGGTCGGCGACGCCCTCCAGGCGCACCAGCAGTCGGCCCGCGTGGTCGCGCACGGACTCGACGACGAACGGCCGCTCGGGCCCATTGCGACCCACCTTGCCGCGCAACGTGATTCCCGGCGCGAAGCGGGTGTCGGGGTCGTCGGTGCGAACGTCGACGACCACCTCACCGGTCACGCCGTGAGCCTTGGCGACCCGCCCGACCACGAGGTCCATGAACGGTGTTCGTTACTGGTCGGTGTCCACCACGTCGACGCGGATACCGCGACCGCCGATGCCGGCGACCAGGGTGCGCAGCGCCGTCGCGGTACGACCGCCGCGACCGATCACCTTGCCCAGATCGTCGGGGTGCACGTGCACCTCGACGGTCCGGCCGCGGCGGTTGGTCACGAGGTCGACGCGAACGTCATCCGGGTTGTCGACGATTCCGCGCACCAGGTGCTCGACGGCGTCGACGACGACCGTGCTCATTCGGCAGCGGGTGCGTCGGCCTCGGCGGCCTCGGCAGCGGCCTCAGGCGTCTCACCAGCGGTGGCGGTCGCCTCATCAGCGGTCCCAGGGGTGTCGCCCTCGGCCTTGGCGGCCGGAGCCTTCTTCTTCTTCGGCGTGGTGGCGGCACCGGTGGGCGCGTCGTCCGCGGCGGCCAGGGCGGCGTTGAACAGGTCGAGCTTGCTGGTCTTGGGCTCCTTGACCCGCAGGGTGCCCTCGGCGCCCGGGAGGCCCTTGAACTTCTGCCAGTCACCGGTGATCTTCAGCAGCGCCAGGACGGGCTCGGTCGGCTGTGCGCCGACGCTCAGCCAGTACTGCGCGCGCTCGGAGTCGATCTCGATGAGGCTCGGCTCTTCCTTCGGGTGGTACTTGCCGATGACCTCGATGGCGCGTCCGTCGCGACGGTTGCGCGCGTCGGCGACCGAGATGCGGTACTGGGGGTTGCGGATCTTGCCGAAGCGGGCGAGCTTGATCTTGACAGCCATGTCGAACTACTACTCCTGTGATTGCCACGCTTGCAATTCAGCGACTCGGGCAGGTTGCCAGGTCCGGTTTTGCACTGCGTGTGTGACCGCCGCGCGGCGCATCGAGCGGGTGACCGCACGAACCTCCAGCGAGGAGCTTGCGGATCGCGCATCGAACGGAGTCGCGGGGCAGACAGCCGCCCATTGTGCCAGAGCGTGCTGGTCAGATGGAAATCGCCGCCGCCGGGCGGCCGCATCCGGTCAGACGATCTTGTCGAAGCACTTGGTCTCGACGCGCCGCGTCATCCGCCAGCCCTGCTCCGTGCGCACGAACTCGTCGTCGTACCAGAGCCCGCAGAACATGATCTGCCCCGGCGTCTCGGGCGAACCGCCCAGCATCATCGGGTTGAAGCAGATGATGCGCGACGTGGCTGTATTGCCGGTGATCTTCACGTCGAAGTTCCCGATCAGGTGGGAGTACGCCGGGAAGTTCGGCAGCACCTCGGCCAGCCACTTCTTGACGTCACCGAACGTGCCGTCGATGCCGCCCATGGCGCGGTAGTCGATGTAGGCGTCCGGGGTGAACACGCGGTCGAGGTCGTCGAACCGCCGGTTGTCGATCGCCGTCGAGTAGTCGACCAGCAGCTGCTGGATTTCGAGGCGGTCGGAGATCTCTTCGAGGCTCAGCACACCAAGAGTTCTACCGCCGAACGCACGCTTGACGAACCCGAACGTCGAGAAGACGCGTCAAGAAGCGTGCGTTCGGCGTGAGATCAGGCCTGCGGACCCTCGGCAGGCGGCCACTGCTCCCCCGACCACTCGCCCGGCTCGGTGAAGTCGCCGCGCGACAGCGGCACCCACTGCTCGCTCGGTGCGGGCTGCTTCGACGACGGGAAGTCACGCAGCTTGCCCGACGGGTGGGCGTCCCAGCTGCCGAAGGTCAGCGGCGTCTGCATCCAGCAGTTCAGCAGGTTGTAGGTCGCCTCCAGCGACTGCAGGTGCGTGCGCTCCCACCCGTGGCTGCCGTCGAGCCCGAAGCCCACCAGCGCGGCACGGGTGCCCGCGCCTGCCTCGATCGCGGCTGCGGCGTCGGAGCGGTAGTAGCGGAACACGTCGCGCGCGTGCGGGATGCCGTGGTCCTCGGCAAGGCGGCACAGCTTGCGGGTGAGGTGGTAGTCGAACGGGCCATGCAGGTCGGCCATCGGGATCGTCACGCCGTCCTCGATGGAGTGCTGCCCTGGCGCGCACACCGCGTTGTCGACCGAGATGAGTTCGGCGACGTCCGGCGGCAAGCCGTGGCTGGCGCCGTGGCCGACCTCCTCGGTGATCGTGACCATGATCGTGGTGCGGTGCGGCAGCACCATCTCCTTCTGGGCGACGGTGCGGGCGAGCGCGAGCGCCACCGCGACACCGGCCTTGCCGTCGAGGTGCCGCGAGACGATGAACCCGTCCTCGGTGAGTTCGGGGCTGGTGATGAACGCCACGAAGTCGCCGACGTTGAGGCCGAGCCGCTGCAGGTCCGCGCGCGAGGACACCTTGCGGTCGACGCGCACCTCGACGTGCTCCCAGTCGGTGGGCTGGGTGTCGATCTCGTCGCCGAACGCGTGCCCACTCGCCTTGAGCGGCATGACCGTTCCGGTGATGAAGGCATCGGGATCGCCGCCGAAGATGCGGACGCGTGCGCCTGCTGCGAACCGCGCCGAGAACGTGCCGACCGGAACCAGTTCGAGGCGGCCGTTGTCCTTCAGGTCGCGGACCATGCAGCCGATGGTGTCGGCGTGCACGACCAACGCACGGTCGATGGTGTCCGACTCGCCCGGCAGTTCAGCGGTCAGCGCTCCACGCCGGGTCAGCGTGAACGGCACGCCGAGCCCGTCGAGGATGTCGCCGATCAACTGCATCACCGCGTCCGTGCGACCCGACGGGCTCGGGGTCTGCAGCAGCGCCAGCAGCGTGTCGACCATCCACGTTCGGTCGTCCACGGGCATGGCCGCGATTTCGGGCACGTTTGCTCCTTCGAGGCTCGGTTCGGCAGTGCGTCCCCACGCGGGGTGACGCTCAGAGATCGTAGGCCCTCGCTAGGTCTGCTCCACGGGGCCCGGTTGCCACGCCCATGGCGTCGCCGCGGTCCTCGGGAACAACAGGTCCACGAACGCCTGCGCAGTGGGGCGCGGCTCGTGGTTGGCCAGGCCCGGCCGCTCGTTGGCCTCGATGAAGACGTACTCGTCCTCCCCGATGTCGGGAACCATGAGATCGATTCCGGTGACAGGGATTCCGATGGCGTCGGCGGCCTCGACGGCGACCTTGGCCAGCTTCGGGTTGATGTCGTCGGTGACGTCGACGATCGTGCCGCCGGTGTGCAGGTTGGCGGTGCGCCGCACCACGAGGCGTTCGTTGGTGGGCAGGATGTCGTCGAGCTTCCAGCCGGCTTCCTGCACGGTGTCCTCGGTGAGCGCGTCGACCGGGATGACGGACTCGCCATGCGTGGCGGCCGACCGTCTGCGGCTCTGCGCCTCGATCAGCTGCCGGATGGTGTGCGTGCCGCTGCCCACGACTTCGGGCGGTCGCCTGACCGCCGCGGCGATCACCTTGCCGTTGATGACGACCAGTCGCAGGTCCTCGCCCTCGCACCGCTCCTCGATGATGACGTCCGGGCAGTGCTTGGCGGCCCACTCGATCGCGCGGTCGAGGTCGTCGGGCTTGCTCACGCCGACGGTGATCCCGGCGCCCTGTTCACCCCGCGCAGGTTTCACCACGACCGACCCGACCTCGCGCATGAACTCGTAGTCCTCGCGGTCGAAGGTGGCCGTGCGTCCGCGGGGCACCCGGATGCCCGCATCGGACACCACCTTGCGTGCCACGCGCTTGTCGTCGCAGCGGCTCATCGCGACGGCATTGGTCAACTCCGACAACGACTCCCGGGTCACGATGCTGGTGCCGCCGTGCGTGAGCCGCAGGTAGCCGCCCTTGCCGTCGAGGACCTCGACCGCGATGCCACGCATGATCGCCTCGTCGGCGATGATCCGCGCGTAGGGGTTGAGTTCGGCGAGCCCCTCCTCCTCCTGGACCGGGGCGAACAGCTTCTCGTTGATGGCGTTCTTGCGCTTGATGCCCAGTGGCGGCAC
>JAQSXQ010000038.1 GCA_029256565.1 Mycobacterium sp. | reverse complement strand
GCCTCGAAGACCGCGAGCAACGCGGCGCCACCGTCACCGATGCAGTGCGATCCGACCAGGCTCACCGCGGTCGACCCGTCGGTCATGGGCAGTACGCCCATGTGCCACGCCGGTCCGTGTTCCGGATCGATGGGCCGCTGCGAGTGCTCGTCGAGCCAGTCGCTGAGTTCCGAGCGCGGCCGCGGGTCGGCGACCACCTCGAGCGGTGCGGCGGGACCGAGTGCGGCGACCCACCGGTGCCGACCGAACGGCAGCGGCGAGGGCTCGATCAGCCTGCCCGCCATGCCATACCCGAAGTCCCGGTGGAATCGCCGGAGTTCGTCCCAGTCCACCGGATGGTCGTACACCCACACCATCTGCATGGCGGCGGCCTGCCCCGTGGCCCGCAGGCCAAGGAACAACGCCTGATCGACGAACTCGAGCAGATGGTCGGGCTGCTCCCGAGTCTGCGGAACTGCCATGCTCAGCTCTTGGCCGCCGGTACCGGCTCGCGGTCGCGGACACCGTTGTGGTGCTTCGAGTCTCCGTGACCCACGTGGCCGCGGGTGCGGCCGTGCACGGCGCCGTCGGCGACACCGACGTAGATGGCGGTCATCGCCTCGAGGTACCGGTCGATGGACTCGCGGGCGATCGGGTTGTTCGGGTACGCCACCGTGACGGTGGTCTCCCGCTCACCGCGGTTGACCCACAGGCCGATCTGGTAGGCCGAGCGCGCGTCGCCGAACACCCTGCCGTTCATCCGTTCCCACTCGGCGATGATGCTGGCGGACAACGGGGGCAGACCGGCATCGAGGAACGACACCATCGGCACGCCGGGCGGCGGGCTGTGGAGCCCGAGTTCGGGATCGGCCAACTCCAGCACCCGGTCGAACGGCACGTCCGCCATGTACATGCGGCCGTCGAACGACTTCTGCGCAGCACGGGCGGTATCCCCGAACGACGCCGGATCGACGTCCACCGAGATCGGCACCACGCCGGTGAACCACCCGGTGGTCTGGAACTCCTCGGGCGTTTGCCGCGTCGTGGTCGGGGTAATGACGTGGTACTCCGTGGAGCCGGTCAGCACCTGCTGCGCCATTGCAGCACAGGCGAATACGCCACCGATGAATCGCGCACCCGCGGCGGTGCACGCGGCCTCGAAGCGATCGGACTGCTGCTTGTCCAGCAGCCGCACGGTGAGGAGGTCACCCGACACCGACCACGGCGGATCGCCGAGTGGGAAGGGGAAGTGCGGCAACGTGCCGTCGTTGTGCTGAGCGAACTCGATCCACTCCTGAACGGCGGGCGTCTCCGCCGTGAGCGCGGCCAGGTAGTCGCGCTGACGCACGCAGTAGTCGTCGTAGCTACCGGCGGCCGGCAGCGGAATCGGCGCGGATCCCGCGGCGAGCGCGGCGTACATCATGTGGATCTCGACCAGCACGATCCCCATGAACATCGCGTCGGTGTGGACGTGGTCGATGCTGATGTAGAACGTGAAGTGGTCGGCACGCTGGATGATGCCGAACGAGAAGCAGTCCCACTGCAGCGGATCCGGCGTGCTGAGCACGTGCTCGCGCCACTGCGACGCCGCCATCTCGCCGTGCTTGGTGGGCACGAAGTTGATGTCCCTGGGGTTGGCGACGGTGTGCCGGACGATCTGGTCGTCGTCGGTCATCTCGAACCAGCTGTGGTACGTGTCGTGACGACGCAGGTAGGCGTTGATGACGTGGCTCATCGCGCGCACGTCGCACTGACCCTGCATGTCCCAGGCCGGGATGTTGAGTCGCGCCATGTCGGTGCCACCGGCCAGATGGCTGAGGTAACCGCGGATGTGCTGTGCCTGCTGGTAACTCACCGGCACGTCGCTCACCGGCGCCTTGGCCACCTTCGCGCGGCTCGCGGGCGACGGGTGCCAGGACACGACGTCACCCGACGTCCCGATCCAGTCGTGGATCGCCTTGATCGCAACCATTTATCTCTTCCCCGCTCGTTGTCTGGCAATGAGCGACGTCATCGGCGCTGATCGGGCCATCACGACGACACCGTCGTGGATTCGTTGTCGATGTTCATGGCGCTGGCGATCGTCTCGCTCAGGCGCTCGGCCAACGCACGCACCGTGGTGACGTCGGTCGAGCCGATGCGGACCCCGGTCTCGGCCTCGAGCCGCGTCCGCAGCTCGAGCGTCCCGAGTGAGTCGAGGCCGTACTCGGACAGCGGTCGGTCGGCGTCGACCGAGCGCCGCAGGATCAGGCTCATCTCCTCGGAGATCAAGCGGCGCACCCGCGCCGCCCAGTCCTCGCGCGGCAGGAGTCGCAGCTCCTCGAGGAACTCGCTGCTCCCGGACCGGTCCTGGCCCATCGATGCGAACGCCTCGGCGAACGGGCTGGTCTGCGCGAACGCGGTGAGCCAGGCGGCTCCCGCAACCGGCGCGTAGCCGCTGTAGACCCTGGTGTGCCGCATCAGGGCATCGAATGCGTACGCACCGTCCTCGGGGTCGATGGCCATGCCGTCGTTGTCGGCCATCGCCTGGCCGGCACCGATCTGAGCCCATGCGCCCCAAGCGATCACCTGGGCAGGCAATCCCTTCGACCGACGCCAGCGCGCGAACGAGTCGAGCCAGCTGTTGGCCGCCGCGTACGCACCCTGGCCGGGTGAACCGACCATCGCCGCCGCCGAGGAGAACCCGCAGAACCAGTCCAGCGACGCCGTCGTCGTGGCCTCGTGCAGACGCCAGGCGCCAAGCGCCTTCGGTGCCCAGTCCCGGTCGAGCAGATCGTCGGTGATGTTGGCCAGCGTCGCGTCCTCGACGACTGCCGCGGCGTGCAGGACGCCGCGCAACGGAATGCCGGTCGCGGTGGCGCAGGCGACCAGCCGGTCGGCCGTGCCAGGAACCGCCACGTCGCCGAGTTCGACCTCGATCTCGGTGCCCTTGCGCCGGATCCTGTCGATCACGCGTTGCGCCTCGGGACTCGGCGTGGAGCGACCGTTGAGCACGATCCGCCCACACCCCGACTTGGCCATCATCTCGGCGAGGAACAAACCGAGCCCGCCGAGACCGCCGGTGACGACGTACGCGCCGTCGCTGCGGAAGGCCGGCGCCCGGTCGGCGGGCACGACGGCGGCGTACTGCCCGGCGCGCGGCACGTCGAGCACCAGCTTGCCGGTGTGCTCGGCGGCACCCATCGCGCGAATCGCGTTGGCGCCGTTGGCCAGCGGGTAGTGCGTCGTCTGCGGCGGCGGCAGCTTGCCGTCGGCGATCTGCTGGTAGATCGTCTCGAGCAGGCTGCGCAGCGTGTCCGGGGTGACCAGGGTCAGCAGCGCGAGGTCGACCGCGTAGAACGACAGGTTCCGGCGGAACGGGAACAGGCCCATCTTCGTGTCGCCGTAGATGTCGCGCTTGCCGATCTCGACGAACCGACCGCCGAAGGTCAGCAATTCGAGGCCCGCCCGCTGCGCGGCACCGGGCAGCGAGTTGAGCACGATGTCGACGCCGTAGCCGTCGGTGTCACGCCGGATCTGGTCGGCGAACTCGACCGTGCGCGAATCGTAGACGTGGTCGATGCCCATGTCGTTCAGCATCTTCCGACGTTCCGGGCTTCCGGCGGTGGCGTAGATCTCCGCCCCGGCTGCCTGGGCGATCGCGACCGCGGCCTGACCGACGCCGCCGGTGGCGGAGTGGATCAGCACCTTGTCGCCCGCCGTGATGCGGGCCAGGTCGTGCAGCGAGTACCACGCGGTGGCGTGTGCGCTCGGCACGGCCGCCGCGGTGGCGTCGGGCAGGTCCTCGGGGATGCGCACGGCGAGGTTCGCGTCGCACGTGACGAACGTGCACCACGCACCGGTCGCCGAGATGCCCGCGACCCTGTCGCCGATCTGGTGATCGGTCACACCGGCACCGACCGCGGTCACCACGCCTGCGAAGTCGGCGCCGAGTTGCGGCATCCGGCCCTCGAACGACGGGTAGCGGCCGTACGCGACCAGGACGTCGGCGAAGTTCAGGTTCGACGCCGACACCGCGACCTCGATCTGGCCGGGGCCCGGTGGGGTCCGCTCGTAGGACACGAGTTCGGCCGACTGCAGGTCGCCGGGGGTGCGGATCTGCAGGCGCATGCCGTCGCGCTCGGGGTGGACGACGGTGGTGTGCCGCTCCTCGGCCTGCAGCGGCGTGACGTTGAGTCGGGCCGCGTAGTACTGCCCCTCACGCCATGCCGTCTCGTCCTCGTCGGAACCGGAGAGGAGTTCGGCGGCAATGGATTCCGCGTCGGTGGTGTCGTCGACGTCGATCTGCGTCGGGCGCATCGACGGTTGCTCCATGCCCAGGACGCGCACCAGGCCGCGCACACCGCCCTGAGCGAGATGGGGCACCTCGCCGGACAGCACGGACTGCGCTCCCCTGGTGACGACATAGAACCTGGGCGGCTCGCCGGGCACCTCGGGGATGACGCGGGCGATGCGCACCAGGTGGCGCACGTGGTCTGCGCCGTCGGCGACGGGGTCGGCGTCCGCGCGCTGCGGATCCTCGACGATCACGACACCGGCGAATGGGCGGGCCGTCAACGCGTCCCGCAATCCTGCGGCGACGGTGGCGTGATCGCCGTCCGCCGACCAGGTCATCGTCGTCACGTCGGCGTCGCGGGACTTCAGCACGTCGGCCAGTCGAGCGGCCATCGGGTCGGAGTCGGCGCCGGTGTCGATGACCATCCACGCCCCGGTGCCCGCCACGTCGGCGACGGGGGTGTCCTGGCGGCGCCAGTCGATGGTCAGGAGCCGGTCATTGAGACGACGCTCGCGCTGCCCCTGCTCCGAGACTCCGGTTCCGAGCCGCAGACCGGACACCGTCAGCAGCACGTTGCCGTGCTCGTCGAGCACGTCGATGTCGGCCTCGACCCCGGTCGGCGCCACGCTGGTCAACCGGACCAGGCAGTAGTGGGCGTTGCGGGTGGAGGCGTATGCCTTCAACTCGCGCACGCCGAGCGGGAGCATCAGCGCGCCGCTGGTGTCCGAGAACAGCTCGGGATGGGCACCCACGGCCTGGAAGCAGGCGTCCAGGAGTGCCGGATGCGCCACGAACGAGCCCTGCTGCGAGCGGATCGAACCGGGCAGCGCGACCTCGGCGAGGACGGACGGGCTGTCGCCGTCGGCGGTGTGGGCCGCGGTCAGTCCGCCGAACGCCACGCCGTAGCCGATGCCGCGCGCTGCGTAGAAGTCGCGGAGTTCCTGACCCTCGACTCGCACCGGGTGGGCGGCGAGCAGGTCGGGCACGTCGTACGGGGTGGGCTGATCGCCGTCGTCGGAAGCTTGCAGCACGGCTGAGGCGCGCTGCACCTCCTCGTCGTCGGCGTGGGTCTTCACGGCGAACTCGACGACGCCCGTCGGCGTCACGGACGCGACGGCCGACAGCGGGGTCTGCTCCTCGAGCAGCAGCATCTGCTCGAACGTCACGTCCCGCACCGATGCCCCGTCGCCGAGGACCTGGCGGGCAGCGGCGAGTGCGATCTCGCAGTAGGCGGCGCCGGGCAGTGCGGCCACGTCGTGCACCCGGTGATCGTCGAGCCAAGGCTGCGCCACGGTGCCGACGTCGGACTGCCACACGTGGCGTTCCGGTGTCTCGGGCAGCCGGACGTGTGCGCCGAGCAGCGGGTGGATGGCGACGGTGGCGCCGTTGTGGCCCTGCTCGTCGCGGGTGAGCATCAGGTGCGTGTGCGTCCACGTGGGCAGCGGCACGTCGAGGAGGTCCCCGTCCGGCCAGAGCACCGAGTAGTCGATCGCCGCGCCCGCGCCGTGCAGGTCGGCGACGAACTCGCGCATGCCGTGCGGCAACTCCTGCTCGCGACGGATGCTCGCCAGCGCCGCCAGGCGGATGTCCAGGCTGCGGGCGTTCTGGTCGACCGCGTGCGTGAGCAGCGGATGCGGTGCCAGCTCGCCGAACACGCGGAAGCCGTCTTCCAGGGCCGCCTGGACGGCCGCGGCGAAGCGCACGGCGTGCCGCAGGTTGTCGGCCCAGTAGTAGGCGTCGAAGTCGGCCGGATCGCGGGGGTCGTACAACGTCGACGAGTAGTACGGAACGGTCGGTTCCATCGGCTCGATGTCCTCGAGCGCCTCGGTGAGATCGTCGAGGATCGGGTCGACCTGCGGCGAGTGCGACGCCACGTCGACGGCCACCTCGCGCGCCATGATCCCGCGGGCGTCCCACTCGGCGATCAGCGCGCGGATCGACTCCTTGGCGCCGCCGACGACGGCCGAGGACGGCGATGCCACGACCGACAGCACGACGTCGGTGACGCCGCGGGCGGCGAGTTCCGAGAGCACCTGCTGGGCCGGTAGCTCGACCGACGCCATCGCGCCCGAGCCGGAGACCGTCGCCATGAGGCGCGACCGGCGGGTGATGACCTTGACGCCGTCGGTGAGCGACAGGGCGCCCGCGACGACGGCGGCAGCCGCCTCGCCCATCGAGTGCCCGATGACAGCCCCGGGAGTCACGCCGTAGGCCGCGAGGGTGGCTGCGAGGCCCACCTGCACGGCGAAGACGGTCGGCTGCACCCGGTCGATGCCCGTGACGACGTCGGCCGAGGACATCGCCTCGGTGACGGAGAAGCCGGATTCGGCGTCGATCAGCGGTTCGATCTCCGCGATCTTGGCGGCGAACGCCGGTTCGGTGGCGAGCAGCCCCTTGCCCATGGCCGCCCACTGCGAGCCCTGGCCGGAGAACACCCACACCGGGCCGTGCTCGCCGGTGCCGACGGCAGGCTCGACGGGACCGTCGCCATCGGCGATCTCGCGCAGCGCGGAGACGAGCTGGTCGTGGTCCGCGGCGATGACGACGGTGCGCACCGGTCGGTGGGCCCGTCGGCGCGCCAGCGTGTACGCCAGGTCGGACAGTGCGGTCGCCTCGTCGGCGTCCTGGGTCGCGACCCAGTCGGCCAGCCGGCCGGCCGTACGGCGCAACTCCTCGACCGAGGTGGCCGACAGCGGGAACAGCCTCGGGCCGTGCGACGCGGCGTCGGCCAGGTCGTTCTGTTCGACGCGTCGCGTCGACTGTCCCTCCGGGGCGGCCTCGAGTACGGCGTGCACGTTGGTGCCCGACAGGCCGTAGGAGGACACCGCGGCACGACGGGGGTGGTGGCCGTTGGTGGGCCACGGGGTCGTCTCGACCGGCACGAAGAGATTGGTCTCGATGCGGGCCATCTCGTCGGGCATCTCGGTGAAGTGCAGGTTCTTGGGCACGGTGCCGTGCTGCAGCGACAGGATCGCCTTCATCAGGCCGATGGCGCCGGACGCGGACTGGCCGTGGCCGAGGTTGGTCTTGGCCGATCCGAGGGCGCACGGCCCAGCGGTGCCGTAGACCTCGGCGAGGCTGGCGTACTCGATGGGGTCGCCGACGGGCGTCCCAGTGCCGTGGGCTTCGACCATTCCGACGGTCTCGGGGTCGATGCCACCGGCGGCGAGCGCCGAGCGGTAGACGTTCACCTGGGCCGGGCGGGACGGCACGGCGATGTTCACCGTGTGGCCGTCCTGGTTGGCGGCGGAGCCGCGCACCACGGCCAGGACGCGGTCGCCGTCGGCGAGGGCGTCGTCGAGCCGCTTGAGCATCAGGACCGCGGAACCCTCGCCGCTGACGAAGCCGTCGGCGTTGACGTCGAACGCGTGGCACTTGCCGGTGGGCGACAGCATGCCCTGGGCGGAGCCGGAGGACATCTTGCGGGGTTCGAGCATGATCGACACGCCGCCGGCCAGCGCCAGGTCGCTCTCGCGGTCGTGGAGGCTGCGGCAGGCCATGTGGACGGACAGCAGGCTCGACGAGCAGGCCGAGTCGACCGTGTACGCCGGGCCGTGCACGCCCAGGTGGTAGGCGATGCGACCGGAGGCGAGGCTGAAGTTGTTCCCGGTGAAGCCGTAGGGGCCCTCGACGGCATGGGCGTCGGCGGCGAGGAGCTGGTAGTCGGCATGGGTCATGCCGATGAATACGCCCGTCAGGGAGTCGGCGATGGTGGCCGGATCGATACCGGCGTGCTCGATCGCCTCCCAGGCCGTCTCGAGCAGCAGTCGATGCTGCGGGTCGATGGCCGTGGCCTCGCGCTCGCTGATGCCGAAGAAGTCGGCGTCGAACCCGGCGACGTCGTCGATGAACGCGCCCCACTTGGACACGGAGCGGCCTGGCACGCCTGGCTCCGGGTCGTAGTACTCCTCGGCGTCCCAGCGGTCCAGGGGAACCTTGGTCACGGTGTCCTGGCCTCGCAGCAGCGCCTCCCAGAGAGCCGCCGGCGAGTCGATGCCCCCGGGCAGTCGGCACCCCATGCCGATCACGGCCACCGGAGTAACCAGAGTGTCAACCACGTACTTCAACCTCTTTCACGAACGTTCGGAGCCCGACTCGCTGGGTGTGCAGCCTGCGTCAAATGTGGGTTCGCCGCATGTGTGCTGCAGTCCCTCGCTTCCCGCCGACATTCGCCTGTTTCGGTTCAAACGACGCGAATGCAACCGGCCAAACCCGAGATACCTCGGCAAACCTACATCCGCTCATTCACCCCAACCTTTGCTCGGCGGAAAGGTTACACCCCGCCAGGTCAATTCGTCTTGTCTACCAGGATCATGCCTCTGGCCTGCGCAAATAAGCAAAATTAACGATCTTGGTCAAATCTGGTTACCTTCACCGTGGTACCCAAAAGATTCGCTTCGTGTTGATCTAGCAAACTAAACAGGCGTCGAAACAGCCGCTGTCAGAGAGTGACGAACGCAACTCCTTGCGTGCGACAGGACCGTACGCATCGAAGAGCTATGTTTGCTGACTGATCATGATTATCTGGAAAAGCGCCTGGTGAGAGGCATGGGACCAAAGGTATGTGTTAGCCGGATGTGACACCTGGGCATGGAGGCGCACCCGGGGCCGGCGGTAGGGGTCACGCCGACTGGCAATCGTGAGCGGAGTAACGCATATTGTCGACACCGTCGTATCGGCAACCGATCGGGCCAAAGGTCGGTTTTGGCCCGGCAAACCATACTGCCTCAACGTCTTTGCGCCAAAGCCGCTGCTACACAAGCTAATCGCGTATTCGCGGAACGTGACCACGCGGTTTCAGGAACGTAGCCAGTCGGTCAGACGGCATCCTCCGCGAGGCCGTCGAACGACGATCCAAAATGGCCGATCGGGGTGTGTCCGTGCTTGCGGGCATTGGCCACCCCACGTCGAATCAGTGCAGCGGTCGCCACGAAGCCCGCCTGGTCCCCGACGACCATCGGAGTTAGCAGGCGGTTGTGCACGAAACCGAACGCCAG
>JAQSXQ010000735.1 GCA_029256565.1 Mycobacterium sp. | reverse complement strand
CCCACGCGGGAAGCGCTCGCTCCGGAGATCGCCGTCGCCGACGACACCAGCTTCGGTGGCGAACCCGACTGCGACATGCGCGAAGCCGAGCGCGCCGGTGACGTGGAACTCGGCACCAGCGCCACCTACGAGGCCGTCGACGACGTCGACCTGACGCGCTGCTACGGCGGCGCGCTGGTCCGCTACACCGACGGCCAGCGCACAGTCACGACCGTCGGCACCGCCGACTTCCTGACCAACGCCAAGCTGGCCAAGGAAGGCAACGCCGCCCTCGCGATGAACCTCGTCGGTAGCCGCGACCGCGTGATCTGGTACGTGCCGACCTTCGTCGAGGGCGAATCCGATTCGACCGCGTCCGTCACCGACCTCATCCCCGACCGGGTGGCGTGGATCGTGCTGCAGCTGTGCCTTGCCGTCCTGCTCGTCGCGCTGTGGCGGGGCCGACGCGTGGGTCCCCTGGTGGCCGAGGACATCCCGGTCGTGGTGCGGGCGTCGGAAACCGTCGAGGGCCGCGGCAGGCTGTACCGGTCTCGGCGTGCCCGCGACCGCGCTGCCGACGCCTTGCGAACGGGCACGCTGCAGCGCATGCTGCCGCGCCTCGGGCTGACCGCGTTGAGTGATCCGCCCGCCGTGACACAGGCCGTCGCGGCGCGCATCGGCGGCGATCCGAATGCCCACGCACACTGGTTGTTCGGGCCGACGCCCAGCACCGACACCGAGCTGGTCACCCTGGCCAACAACTTGGACGACATCGAAAGGCAGGTCTCACAGTCGTGACACAACAAGCTGACTCCGACTCCGCACGAAATGCCCTCCTCGCCCTGCGCGGCGAGATCGGCAAGGCGGTCGTGGGTCAGGACGCCGTGGTCAGCGGCCTGGTGATCGCGCTGCTCTGCCGCGGCCACGTGCTGCTCGAGGGCGTGCCGGGTGTGGCCAAGACGCTGTTGGTGCGCACGCTGTCGGCCGCGTTGCAACTCGACTTCAAGCGGGTGCAATTCACCCCAGACCTGATGCCCGGCGACATCACGGGTTCGTTGGTCTACGACGCCCGGACCGCCGAGTTCGAGTTCCGTTCGGGCCCGGTGTTCACGAATCTGCTTCTGGCCGACGAGATCAACCGCACCCCACCCAAGACCCAAGCGGCACTCCTCGAAGCCATGGAGGAGCGTCAGGTCAGCGTCGACGGCGAGGCGCGACCGCTGCCGGACCCGTTCATCGTCGCGGCGACGCAGAACCCGATCGAGTACGAGGGCACCTATCAGCTGCCCGAGGCTCAGCTCGACCGGTTCCTCCTCAAGCTCAACGTTCCTCTGCCACCGCGCGATCAGGAGGTCGCCATCCTGTCGCGGCACGCGCACGGCTTCAATCCGCGTGACCTGTCGGCCGTCCGTCCCGTGGCGGGCCCGGCCGAACTGGCGTGGCGCGACCGCGCTGCTGTCGACCGCGAGGTCGTGGGCATGGCTGTCCGGTCGCAACTACGTGACGCCCGACGACGTCAAGGCGATGGCACGACCGACGCTGCGACACCGCATCGCGCTGCGGCCCGAAGCGGAACTCGAGGGCGCCAACCCCGACGGCGTCCTCGACGGCATCCTGGCCTCGGTCCCGGTCCCCCGCTAGTGTTCCTCACCGGCCGTACGGGACTGGTCGCACTGCTGTGCGTCCTGCCCGTCGGCCTGTCTCCCTGGCCCGCAGCGACGTTCGTGGTGCTGCTGGTCATCCTGGTTGCGGCGGTGGTCGCCGACGTGGCACTGGCAGCGGGCACCCGTCGGCTGACGTTCACCCGCTCGGGTGACACGGCGGCCCGCCTCGGCGAACCCGTCGACGCCACGCTGGTGGTCGAGAACGTCGGCGGTCGTCGCTTCCGCGGGGTGGTCCGGGATGCCTGGTCACCGTCGGCGCGCGCCGAACCGCGCATGCATCACGTCGACGTCGCAGCGGGACGACGGCACGGGATGGTCACCACGTTGCGGCCGATGCGCCGCGGCGACCAGCGCTCCGCGGTCGTGACCGCGCGTGCGGTCGGCCCGCTGGGGTTGGCGGGCAGGCAGAGTTCGCACCGGGTGCCGTGGCAGATCCGCATCCTCCCGCCGTTCCTGTCCCGCAAGCACCTGCCGTCGCGGCTGGCGAAGTTGCGCGAACTCGACGGCATGGTGCCGGTCCTCATCCGTGGCCAGGGCACCGAATTCGATTCGCTGCGCGAGTACGTCGTCGGCGACGACGTCCGTTCGATCGACTGGCGCGCAACCGCCCGGCGCGCCGACGTCGTGGTCCGCACGTGGCGTCCCGAACGCGACCGCCGCATCGTCATCGTCCTCGACACCGGCCGCACGTCGGCGGGCCGCGTCGGCATCGACCCCACGTCGAGCGACCCCAGCGGGTGGCCGCGTCTGGACTGGTCGATGGACGCCGCATTGTTGTTGGCGGCGTTGGCTTCTCGCGCGGGTGACCACGTCGACTTCATCGCCCACGACCGCGTCTCGCGGGCTGGCGTGTTCAACGTGGCGCGTACCGAACTCCTGGCCCACCTCGTCGAGGCGATGGCGCCGCTGCAGCCTGCACTGGTCGAGTCGGACGCCGCCGCGATGGTGGCGACCGTGCAGCGCCGCATCCGCAGGCGGGCGCTGGTGATCCTGCTGACCGACCTCAACCCGTCGGCGCTCGACGAAGGATTGATGAGCGTGCTGCCGCAGTTGGCGGCCAAGCACCAGGTGATGGTCGCCGCGGTCGCCGACCCCCGGGTCGACGCGCTGGCCGCGGGGCGGGCCGACGCCGCTCAGGTGTACGACGCGGCGGCCGCCGAACGCTCGCGCAACGAGCGGCTGGCGATCGCCGCTCGGCTGCGGCGTCACGGTGTGGACGTCGTCGATGCCGAACCCGAGGACTTGGCACCGGAACTCGCCGACCGCTACCTCGCGATGAAGGCGTCGGGCAAGCTCTAGCCAGTCGGAACCACGTCGGGCGCGTCGGCGACGTCACCGGTCTCACCCGCGCGGACGGCCCTGCGGCCGAAGTGCACGACGTAGGCCAGGAACGCGACCTCGGCGGCCACGCCGATCGCGATCCGCACGAACGTCGGGAACGGTGACGGCGTGACGAGCGCCTCGATGAGGCCGGACACCAGCAGCACCACCGCGAGACCGACGGCAACCGGAATCATGGCGCGGCCACGTTCGGCGAGCACCTGACCGCGCGGCCGGTCGCCCGGCGCCACCACCGACCACCCCAGCCGCATGCCTGCCGCGGCGGCCAGGAACACCGCCGTCAGCTCGAGCAGTCCGTGCGGGGTGAGCAGGCCGAGGAAGAGGTCGCCCTTGTCGGCGTTGAACATCAGCCCGCCGGTGACGCCGAGGTTCGCGGCGTTCTGGAACAGCACGTACGGGAT
>JAQSXQ010000734.1 GCA_029256565.1 Mycobacterium sp. | reverse complement strand
CTGGCCTGCCGAGCGTTTGGTACTCGAGGTCACCGAGAGCGTGGTCGACGTCGACCGGCCGTCGGCACTGGAAGCGCTAACGGCGCTGCGCCGGGGCGGAGTGAAGGTCGCCGTCGACGACTTCGGCACCGGTTACTCGTCGCTGAGCAGGCTGCAGGCCCTGCCTACCGACTTCCTGAAGCTCGACGCGTCGTTCGTGGCTGTGGTGACGCCGACGTCGTGCGAACCGCCCCCGCTCCTGCGGGCAGTCGCGGCACTCGCCCAGGCGCTGCATCTGACGGTGATAGCCGAAGGCGTCGAAACGCCGCAGCAGGCATCGGTTCTGCGGCGCCTCGGAATCGAGTTCGCCCAGGGCTTCTACTTCGGGAGGGCGCAGCGTCCTGCCGAACTCCTCGAGGTGATGGCCCCGGCGCCGTCATCGCGTCCCAACCTCCTGCGATGAGCCACGTCACATAGCATTTCGACGTGGCGCTCGACGGTGAACAGCTGGCAGCACTCGCCGCCGTGGTCGAGACCGGATCGTTCGACGCCGCGGCCGCGGCACTGCACGTCACGCCGTCGGCGGTGAGCCAGCGCATCAAGGCGCTGGAACAGCGGGTGGGCCAGGTGCTGGTTCGCCGCGAGCGACCGTGCACGGTCACCCCGGCGGGAGTGCCGCTGCTGCGGCTGGCGGCGCAGACCGCCCTGCTGGAGGCGGAGGCGCTGGCCGAGGTGGGCGGCGACCAGGTCGCGGCACCGCGAATCGCACTGGCCGTCAACGCCGATTCGATGGCCACGTGGTTCCCATCGGTGTTCGAGCGCCTGGACTCGGTCCTGTTCGACCTCCGCATCGAGGATCAGGACCATTCGGCGCGGCTGCTCCGCGAGGGCGTCGTGATGGGGGCCGTCACGACCGAGCGGACGCCGGTGCCCGGGTGCCGGGTACAGCGGCTCGGCGTCATGCGGTACGTGCCGACGGCGTCGAGTTCCTTCATGGCCCGGTACTTCGGGACCGGTTTCACCGCTCGGAGCGCCGCCTCTGCGCCGCACATCGCGTGGAATCGCGACGATGCACTGCAGGAGATGTTCCTGCGCCGGGTGTTCAAGCGGCCGATCGCACCGCCGACGCACTACGTCCCGACCGCCGAGGGCTTCGCGGCCGCCGTCCGCGCCGGTCTGGGGTGGGGAATGTTCCCCCAGCCGCTGGCCGGAGCCGACGCCGAACTGGTCCCCGTCTCCGACGCTCATCTCGACGTACCGCTGTTCTGGCAGTGCTGGAAACTCGACAGTTCCCTGGTCGCGAGGCTGACCGACGCCGTGCGCTCGGCGGCGAGCGCCGGCTTGCAGGACTGATTCGCACCTGTTCGCTCCTGCAAGCTGTGATCAACCTCGCTAACCCTGGCGGCGCTGTTTTGGTACGGTGAGTAAACAGTCGTACACCGAAAAGCGGTGTCGACCTGCCTACCGGAAGAAGCCAGACACGTGAACACGACGATCGACGACGGTGGACGCCCGTCGGAGAAGCGCGTGCAGACGAGGTCTGTCGTGACGCGTCGCCGCATCTTGGACTCGGCGATTCGATTGTTCGCCGAGCAGGGTTATCCGGCGACCGGGACGCGCGAGATCATCGCCCAGTCGGGGATGACCGGCGGGGCCTTCTACCACCACTTCGGCGACAAGGACTCGGTCGCGAAGGCCATCCTCGCCGAGGCCAACGCCAGGGTCCTGGCGGCGTTCGTCGCCACCGACGCGGGCGGGCCGGCCGTCGAGGCCGCGATCCGAGGGACGTTCGCCGTGGCTTCGCTGCACGTCAGGGATGCGGGCGTACGCGTCGGGTCGCAACTCCTGCACACCGTCGGCCGGACGACGGGTCAGGCAGGCCGGTACTTCGCGGCGTGGTCACGCCAGGCGACTCCAACGTGGTCACCCGAATGGGCGACCTGTGGGGCGTCATGCTGCCCGCGATCGTCGTCCCCGAGGTGGCGCCGCGCTTCCTCGGCTACCTCCGCGAGCAGTGTCGGCACCCCGCCGGTGAACGGCCGTACTGACGCCGGCGCCGACCCGTCGGCTACGCCGCGCTGGCCGTCTGCAGTTCCCGAATCGCGGTCCGCAACCCGCGGCGGCGTCCCGTCGCCGGATCGACGTAGGCGTTCCGTAGCCGATCGGCTCGGGTGAACTTGCGCTCCGAGTTCGTCTCCGGCGCATCGTCGGGCGTTCCCTTGAGGTACTTGTCCGGCAGCGCCAGCTTCGCGATCGTCACGAACGACTGCCCGTACTGCCGCAGGATGGGCCCCGTCGTGTAGGGCAGGTCGTACTTCTCGCACAGCGCACGCACCCGGACCGCGATCTCGGCGTAGCGGTTGCTCGGCAGGTCGGGGAACATGTGGTGCTCGATCTGGTAGCAGAGGTTGCCACTCATGAACGCCATCAGCGGGCCGGCGTTGAAGTTGGCCGAGCCGAGCATCTGGCGCAGGTACCACTCGGCCTGCGTCTCGGTCTCGAACTCCTCCTTCGTGAACTTCTCTGCGCCGTCGGGGAAGTGGCCGCAGAAGATCACCATGTACGACCAGTAGTTGCGGATCAGGTTCGCCACCGCGTTCGCGCCGAGGGTGTGCTTCCACCCCGGTCCTGCGAGCGCCGGGAAGACGACGTAGTCCTTGCCGACCTGCTTGCCGACCTTCTTGCCGATGATCTTCAGGTCCTTGCGGACCTCGGCCATGGACTTCTCGCCCTTGCGCCACTTGGTCGTCTCGACCCCGTGCAGGGCGACGCCCCACTCGAACA
>JAQSXQ010000733.1 GCA_029256565.1 Mycobacterium sp. | reverse complement strand
ACCCCCGGCGCCACCGACTACCGGTACTTCCGACTCACCCTCCCCGACGGCACCACCAGCGACACCCTCGACACGACCACCCTCGAAGCACCCCAACCCACGACCAAGGTCGATGACATCGAGCTCATCGGCGGCGGCGCGCCGCGGGCCAACGGTCTCGATCAGGCGCCGATGCGGGTGAGCGTGCTCGACTCGCTCGGCCAGGGGATCGATCCGGCCGTGCACGCTGACCTCTACGACCGCATCTACTACCGAACCGCGACGGACGCGCTCGTCACCGGGCTCGGAAACGCGCAGCGCCCCGGGAGGCTCTTCGCCGTCACGCAGTCCGGCGGCCAGTTCTCGAACACGAGCATCGGCATGCTCGCCAGCGGATCCGTGCCGCTCTACGTCTCGACGAACAGCCTGCGATCGAAGGAGGAGTTCGCGGCCATCATCGCGCCAGACAGCCCTGAGGGTGACGATGGCGTCGAGGTGGTTCGTTCCGCCGCCGCCGCGATCGGCCCTCAGACGAAGCCGCTCGTCGGCGACGGGATCGCGGGCTCGGCGCTGTCGGTCGCGAACTGCGTCGAGGGACTCTGCACACTGACCGAGCCGACGAACACGCAGCCGGTGCTCTATCGACTGTCCGAGTCCACGATCTCGCTGCAGCTCTCGACCAAGGGCGTGCACGGTGCGCTCTCGCTGCCGCTCACGGACGAGCAGAAGGGCGGCGCACAGCGGCGACTCGCGAGCAGCGAGTTGGTGTTCAACGAGTCGAGCGCCTCGACGTGGCTACTGCAACCTGAACCGTTCGGCCCTAACGCGACCGCGACCGCCAGCGTCGTCACCCACGGCGAACTGGTCACCTTCGAGAGTCTCTACGTGAGCTCGCGCTAGTCCGCACATCCCACAGACGGCGGGTGGTCAACCTTTGGTCGACCACCCGCCGTCGGTGCGCGGGTCCTGCGCCAGGGTCCGTGCCAGCCAGTCTTCGCGACCGCGCCGTGCTGCGCCGGCGATCGCCGACCCCGGACTGAGCGCCTCGAACGCGTGACACGCCCCCGCCCACACGTGCAGCTCGGCCTGCCCGCCATCGCGCCAGATGCGTTCGGCGAACGACACCGCCTCGTCTCGGAAGAGCTCCGCCGAGCCCACGCTGACGCACGTCGGCGGCAGCCCTGCGAACGACGTCGCGCGGGCGGGCGGGAGGCCGCGGCGCGGGTCTGCGGGTTCCCCGAGCGCCGCGGCCCAGGCCGAGACATTCTGCTCGCGGGACCAGATCCCACCTGTGGCGAACTGGTGCGCCGAGACTGTGTCGTTCCGGTCGTCCAGCATCGGGCTGTCGAGCAGGAGGCCGGCGAGACGCGGACCTCGTCGGTCGCGAGCCGTGATCGCGACCGCCGCAGCAAGTCCGCCCCCGGCGCTCGCTCCGCCGACGACGAAACGATCGGGGTCGAGCTTCAATTCGGTGGCGGTCGCGTGCAGCGCGACGATGCCTGCGTAACTGTCTTCGACCGCGTCCGCGAAGGACGCCTTCGGTGCCAACCGGTACTCCGCGGTCGCTGCCGCCACACCCGTGGCCGCCATCGCGGTCAGGAGCGCGGCGACCCTACCCCGCGTGCCGGCGATGAGACCTCCGCCGTGCAGGTAGTACACCAACGGGAGAGAGTGATCCTCGTGCGCCCCGTCACGAAAGATCGTGATCTCGACGGGTGGGCCGCCGTCGGGGCCAGGGACGAGATGGTCCTCCGCGGTGACCGAGGTGCCGTTCGTCGCTGCGTCGATGAGCTGCCTGGCCGGCGGTTCGGCGTGCGGTGCGGCGCTGAGGTAGGCCAGGATCGGTGCCTCGAGCGCTCGATCGTACGGCACGGAGGTGGTCATGCGGCCATCACACTCCCGGACGCGGAGGCGCTGCGCGGCGCGGGTCACTCGGTGTGCGCGACGGGTTCGAGATCGGCCGGGTCAGCCCTTCGCCTTGATGTACACGTTCTCGGCACGCACGAGCTGACCTTCCGCGACGAACGACGTGGTGATCGTGGGCCAGTGCGTGACGAAGGAGCTGGCGTTGTCGAGCGTGACCTTCGAGTTCGACCCGTAGTTCAACGCGGACTGCGCGAGTGTGATCTTCTCGGGGTACTCGGTCTCGCTGACCAGCGGGAGCGAGAGCGTCCCTGGAATGGCCGAGCTCTTGAGCTGGAGCGAGACCGTCTTGCCGGTCAGGCCGTGGAGCACGGGGCGATTCGGGGCGGGCGGGGTGAGCACGCACGCTCCTTCCGGGCACCCGTCGACCACCATGCCGTTGCCCGCGGTGCCCTTCACGTCGAGCAGCCCCGTGACGGGCCGGACGATCACCGGCTGGCTGTTGAAGTGCGTGACCGCGTTCTTGGCGTTGGCCTTGAAGTGGGCCTGGAAGCTCAGGTTGGACTCGCCGGTCGCGACGTGCACGGGCGCGTACGTCGGTGCCGGACCGGCCCCCTGGTTCTCCGCGAACTGGCCCGGGGTGGTGGTGAAGGTCGTGGTCTTCTGCGAGCCGTCGACCCCGCTGAGCCCGGTGAGGAGGGCCTGCGTCACGCTGTCTCGGTAGTAGAGGCGACCATAGAGCTCGGGAGACTGCTCGGGGTCGAGCTCCAGACGGGAGTCCTGGTCCCGGAGGGTGACCTGCAGCGAAGCCTGGTCGAGGCCGTTCGGGCGGAGCACCGCGTTGTTCTCCAGCGGGCTCCCTGCCACCGCCTTCCCGACGAGCTCGACTGAGGTGAGTGCTGTCGGTTGGGGTGCTTCGAGGGTGGTCGTGTCGAGGGTGTCGCTTGTGGTGCCGTCGGGGAGGGTGAGCCGGAAGTACCGGTAGTCGGTGGCGCCGGGGGTGGTCTGCCAGTAGAAGGTGCTGTCGCCGAGGGTGAGCTCGGTGGGTTCGGTCTCGCTGCGGGTGGGTGCGAGGGGGCTGGTGGTGGTGCCGAGCGCGGTCCAGGTGTTCTGGTCGGTG
>JAQSXQ010000037.1 GCA_029256565.1 Mycobacterium sp. | reverse complement strand
CCGCAGTTCGCCAGGTCGGGGTAGACCCAACCCACGGGCGTCACCACGTTCTTGCCGGAACGGAGGAGCGCCACCACCTCGTCCTCGATGGGGAGTAGTGGGCTGTAGACCACGCAGTCGGCGTCGAGAGCGAGTATCTCCTCCGCGCTGGTGGTGGCGGCGATGCCGATCGGGTCCAGACCGACGAGTTCGCCGACGTCCTTGCCGTCCTTCGCCTCCGAGTGCACCCACGCGCCCGCGAGTTCGAGGTCGGGATGAGCTAGGACCGCCTCGATGGCCGCCTTGCCGACCCCACCCGTTGCCCACTGCACCACTCGAATCGCCATGGCTCATTCAAAGCCCGCGTGAGAGTCACTGTCAAGATCGCTGTCGCTGTCACGCGCAGCCGATGCGTCGCCGTCAGGGTGAGGCGAGGCGCGGTGGGGTGATGTTCCGATCGGGATGGGCTCCGGGAATCGACATCCCGGGACCCGGCATCCACGCGGATTCGCCGATCAGCTCGCCGATCTCGGCGATGTTCAGCACGTCCAACTCGTAGTCGAAGAGCCCGTCACCCGCGTGGTGGAGCAGCGAGAACGCCGGCGCCTGATAGTGGGATCCGTCGGCGCGACTGCCGGGCAGCCGATTCCACCAGTACGTCACCAGACGGTCGCCGTCGACCATCGTCCACTCCTCAGGGAAGGTCCAACCCTGGAAGCCGGCCATCGAGTGGTCGAGGTAGCGGGTGATCTCGTCACGACCCTGCACCCGGCCCCAGGCCGGATCGATGAAGACCGCATCCTCGGTGAACCAGGCGCCGATCGTCGACCACGGCGCCTCCCCCGTCACGCAGAGTTCCCGCTGCGCGACGTATCGGCGGTAGGACTCCAGGGCTTGCCGTTCACGCTCGTTCAACTCGGCCATCGTCGCCTCCAGGGCTCAGCTCGACCGGCCGGTTAGAAGTCCCAGTCCTCGTCAGTGGTGTTGACGGCCTTGCCGATGACGTAGCTCGACCCCGAGCGCCGGGTTGACGTCGGTCTCGTCCTTGGGGAACAGCGCCTCGTAGCCGAGGTTCATCAGCGCCTTGTTGGCGTTGTAGCGCAAGAACTTCTTGACGTCCTCGGTCAGCCCGACCCCGTCGTAGAGGTCCTGGGTGTACTCCACCTCGTTGTCGTACAGCTCGAAGAGCAGTTCGTAGGTGTAGTCCTTGAGTTCGGCCTTGCGGGCGTCGTCGGCGAGCGCGAGGCCCTTCTGGAACTTGTAGCCGATGTAGTAGCCGTGCACGGCCTCGTCGCGAATGATGAGGCGGCCCTTGTAGAAGTCCATGACGATCTGCGCCTTGCGCTGCAGATTCGGGTTCTCCTCCGACCAGCGGAACGCCTCGTCGATGTCGACCGTCGAGCACAGCGTCGAGAAGATGTTGCTGTAGCTCTTCGCGTGCACCGACTCCATGAACGCGATGTTGGTGTACACCGCCTCTTCGTGCGGGGTCAGCGCGTCCGGGATCAGGCTCACGGCGCCGACGGTGCCCTGGATCGTGTCGAGCAGCGTCAGCCCGGTGAAGACCCGCATGGTGAGCTGCTTCTCGTGCTCGGTCAGCGTGCCCCAGGACGGGATGTCGTTGGACACCGGCACCTTCTCCGGCAACCAGAAGTTACCGGTCAGGCGTTCCCAGACCTCGGCGTCCTTCTCGTCGGGGACGCGGTTCCAGTTGATCGCCGAGACGCGGTCGACCAGCTTGATTCCTTCGGACACCAGAACCCCATTTCACTGCAGAAGAGTTGTCGCCGAGACGACTTGGCCAGCTGAAGGCGACACTACCCCTGGGGTCCGACATCGCGGGAGAACACAACCACTTGTGGTCGCGTGTCGTGACGCGAACCGTTCGTCAGCGTCCGGAGAAGGTGAACTCCGAGCGACGCAGGCGACGGGTTGCCAGCCAGTACTGCCAGGTCATCCCGCCCCACAGCGTGCGGTTCCTGCCGTGCTCGTCCATGTACCAGCTACTGCAGCCGCCCGTGCTCCACACCGACCTGTCCAGATCGGCGTGCAACTGCCGGTTGAACTCGTCCTGTGCGCTGCGCTTGGGCGCCAGCGCCTTGACGCCGGCCTTGTCCACGGCGGCGATGGCCTGGGCGACGTAGCGGATCTGCGCCTCGATCATGAACACCACCGAGTTGTGCCCGAGACCGGTGTTCGGACCGAGCAGGAAGAACAGGTTGGGCATGTCGGCGACGGCAATGCCGCGGTGCGCCTCGACGCCCTCCCGGTTCCACCGGTCCACCAGGTCCTCGCCGCCGGGGCCCTTGATGTCGACGTAGGTGTAGGAGTCGGTCACGTGGAAGCCGGTGGCGAACACCACGACGTCCACGGGGCGCTCGCGGCCGTCGGCGGTCACGATCCCGTTGGCCGTGAACCGGTCGATGCGGTCGGTGACCACCTCGGTCTTCGGGTTCGCGATGCCGCCGTAGTACGTGTCGGAGTTCAGGATGCGCTTGCAGCCCGCGCGGTAGTCCGGCGTGAGCTTGCGGCGCAGTTCGCGGTCCTTCACGCTGCGGCGGATGTTCCACTTGCCGAGCCACGACCCGACGCGCAACAGAGCCGGCTGCTTGGTCATGCCGAAGCCGACCACCTCGTGGGCCCAGTAGATGCCAAGCCGGGTCAGCGCCCTGGTGCCTGGAACCTCGGTGAACACGCGCCGGATCCACTCGGGCAGCGCATTGTTGGGCCGTGGCATCACCCACGGCGGGGTGCGCTGGTAGACCTGCAGCTCGGCCACCTGATCGACGATGGCGGGCACCAGCTGGATCGCGCTGGCGCCGGTGCCGATCACCGCGACGCGCTTGCCGGCGATGTCGACGTCGTGATTCCACTGCGCCGAGTGGAAGGACTCCCCCTCGAACTCGTCGAGCCCGGCGAATTCGGGCACCAGCGGAATGTGCAGTGCCCCGGCGCCCGAGATCAGGAACTGTGCGACGTACTCGTCGCCGTCGGCGGTGAAGACGTGCCACGCCGACTCGTCCTCGTCCCAGTGCGCGCGCTCGACGTGGGAGTCGAACCGGACGTAGCGGCGCAGGCCGTACTTGTCGGCGACGCCCTTGAGGTAGTCGAAGATCTCGGGCTGTAACGACCACATGTGGCGCCAGTCCGGCTTGGGCTCGAAGGAGAAGGAGTACATGTGCGACGGGATGTCGCAGGCACAACCCGGGTAGGTGTTGTCGCGCCAGGTGCCGCCGATGTCATTGGCCTTCTCGAGGATGAGGAAGTCGACGTTTTGCTTCTGCAGTGCGATGGCCATGCCCAGCCCGGAGAATCCGGTGCCGATGATGAGTGCGCGGGTGCGGACGGGGGTGGAGCGGACGGACGTGTCGTCGGCCTGAGCGGCTACGGTCATGCCGACCAGAATACCTGGGAACCCGGGTACCGGGTATCAGGCGACGGATTCGCGGCGCTGCACGCCTTCGTGCAGCGGCAGTTCGGCGTCGATCTTGATGCCGAGCAGCTCGCACGTGCCGTGGATGGCGCCCAGCATGATCGTCGCCATGTACCCGACGAATTGCTCGCGTGGCATCCGGCGCTCGCTGTCCACCTGAGGCCCGAGCCACCAATCGGTGGCGGCCGCCGCCGACCCATAGGTGGTGTAGGCGGCCAGCTCGATCGCGGCGCTGTCGAGTTCCATCTCGCGTAGTTCATTGCTGAACATGCTCGCCATCGCCAGCGTGACCTCGCGGCCCTCGTTGAGCGCGCGCATCGTCGACTCGCTCTGCTCGGCGAACCGCCCCTGGATCAGGAATCGGCAGACGTTGGGATGCTGATCGACCAGCAGGACGTACTGCTCGACGCTGCGCCGGATCACCTCCCTGGCGGGATCCTTGGCTATGTCGATGTGCGGGAAGATCGCCGCCCACAGCATGTCCCGCAGCCGCTCGCCGATCGCCTGGAACAGGTCCGACTTGTCGGTGAAGTGGCGATAGATCTTCGGCTTGGCGGTGCCGGCTTCCTCGGCGATCTCGCGCAGGCTCACCTCGGGACCGAGGGTGTCGATGGCCCGAAATGCCGCATCGACGATCTCCGAACGGACCTTCTTGCGGTGCTCCCGCCAGCGTTCGCTGCGCGCGTCGACCTTCACCCCGGGCTGGGGCCCCGGACGGGGTATCGACGGTCTGCGCACGAAGTTACTGTACCCGCTGGTACCGCCTGACCTGCTGTACCGCGCCGTTCCGCTCAGCCCGCCGGGCCCTGTCGCCGCGGGTACGATCGTCGCCGAGATGCAGCCCCCGCGAGTGAGACGAGGCCCATGACGCAGCGATACGACCTGGTGATCGCCGGAGGCGGCCCCTCGGGTTCGGCCGCCGCGTGGCAGGCCGCACGAACCGGCGCCAAGGTCGTCGTCCTGGACAAGGCGCAGTTCCCGCGCGACAAGCCCTGCGGTGACGGCCTCACCGCGCGCGCCGTCAGCTATCTGCAGAAGATGGGCCTGGCCCACGAGGTGTCCGCATTCCACCGAGTCAACCGCGTCACGGTGTTCAGCCCGAGCGCGTGGGAGCTGTCGTTCCCGCGGCGGCCAGGCATGCCCGACCACGGCCACACCGTGAGCCGCACCGAGCTCGACACCCTGTTGCTCAAGCACGCCGAGTCTGCAGGTGCCGAAGTGCGCCAGGGCGCGGAGGTCAGTGCGCCGGAATTCGACGCGAACGGTCGCGTCGTCGGCGTCGTGCTCAAGGGCGGTGAGAAGGTCCTCGGTGACGCGGTGATCGCAGCCGACGGCGCCTACTCCCCCATCAAGCGGGCGCTCAAGATCGACTCGGAGTACAACGGCTACTCGGCGATCGCGATCCGCTCGGAGATGCACGCCAACCGCCCGGACACGGACTCGCTCGACATCTACCTGAAGCTGGTGTTCGAGGGTGACCAGCTACCCGGGTACGGCTGGGTGTTCCCGATGGGCAACGGCGTGTTCAACATCGGGCTCGGCTACGTCAACAGCTACAAGAACTGGCAGTCGATCAACGCGACGCAGTTCCTCGGCGAGTTCCTCCGCACGCTGCCGCGGGATTGGGAACTGCCGCCGATCGAGGAACTCAAGAAGAACAAGAGCGTGCGGGCGTGGCGGCTGCCGATGGGGTTCACGGCGTGGCCGCCGTGGCGCCCCGGCGTGCTGTTCACCGGCGACTCGCTGGGTGCAGGCAAGCCGGCGTCGGGCGCGGGCATCTCCAAGGCGCTCGAATCGGGTCTTGCGGCAGGCGAATGCGCGATCGCAGCGCTGACCAACGGCGGCCCCGACGACTTCACCAACTACGCCCAGCGCATGGAAGCGGCGTGGGGCCGGGAGTACCGGCGTGGCCGCTACATGCACCAGTTGATCGGTCGGCCGAAGCTCGCGGGGGCGGGCGTGAAGCTGATCGACAACGCCGCGTTCCGCGACCGCATGCTCAAGTCGCTGTACAAGAAGGCCCAGGGGCCGCAGCACACCCCGAAGTAGCCGCTCCCTAGTGGTGGTGGTGCGGTCGAGCCCCACCTTCCCCACGTCGGCGCGCGGCTTCGCCCTCGGCGATCAGGCGGAGCTGCTCGTCGACCTCCCGTCCCGCGAGCAGCGGCTGACTGGGATCCCAGGTCGTTCCCTGTTCGGCGTCCTTGCGGCGCCGCGCGATGGCCGATATCACCTCCAGGACGACGCGGTTGCCGAGCAGTGCCGTGATGTCGGCGTGGTCGTACGGCGGTGCGACCTCGACGACGTCCACGCCGAGGACGGGCAGCTCGTAGCAGATCCGCCGCACGGCATCGAGCAGCTCACGAGCCGAGAAGCCGCCCGGCTCAGGGGTTCCCGTGCCCGGTGCATGACCCGGATCGCACACGTCGATGTCGACCGACAGGAACACGCCCTCGCAGTCGTCGGTCGCGATCGCGAAGGCCTCGGTCAGACAGGTCTCCAACCCGCGGCTCACGATCTCGGTCATCTCATAGGACCGTAGGCCCTGGGCCGCCATCCACTGGAGCACCGGCTCGTCCGGCCAGTACCCACGCAGCCCGAGCTGCAGGAAGCGATCACCGCGCAGTGCGCCGGACTCGATCAGCCGCCGCATCGGCAGACCGTGCCCGACGAGCGATCCGGAGTGGAGGTCGCCGGTGTCGGCGTGGGCGTCGAAGTGGATCATCGACACCTTGCCGAACCCGTGCTGACGGGCCACCCCGGTGTGGTCGGGCCAGGCGATCGTGTGGTCGCCGCCGAGGATGATCGGGATCGCACCGGCGGCGGAGACCTTGTAGACCTCCTCCTCGATCAAACCGACTGCCTGCTCGATGTTTCCGTTGTAGAGCGCGACGTCGCCCGCGTCGTACACCTTCAGGTCCTTGAGCCCGTCGACGCGCAGCGCCAGGCTCGGGCGGGACCCGTCTTGGGGCAGGTAGCAGGCCTGGCGTAGTGCCGACGGCCCGAAGCGGGCGCCCGAACGGTAGGTCGTGCCGCCGTCGAGCGGCGCACCAAGGATGACGATGTCGGCATCGGCGTAACTCGACACGTCGTCGAGGTCACACCGCGGTACGCCGAGGAAGGTGATGTCCGGTCCGAATGCGCTGCCCAGCAATTGACTTCCGCCTTCTGTGAGGTGAGCTGACGCTCAGGTGGTTTCGTGCATGGCGATCAAGGCCCGGAACGCGTGCCGGATGGTGGCGCGGATCCGTCGCTTGTCCACCGGGCCCAGCGGTCGGTAGATGTTGTCGATCTCCAGCCCCGCGGTCACCGCCATGACGGTGCGGGAATCCAGTTCGGGTTGCCGGGAGCCGAGATCGCGGAACAGCCGGCTCAGCGCCGGAACCATTGCGGCGTACCACGCTTCGAACATCGGGCGCAGGCGCTCATCCCGGCTGGCCTCGGTCACCAGTTCATAGCGGGTGACGATCGCGCCCTGCGGTGACGTGAAGCCGTCGATGATCATGTCGGCCACGGCGTCGGCCAGCTGGTCTGCCGACATCGACGGGGACAACTGCTCGGCGGTGCGGACCACGCGCTCGATCTCGCGGTCCGACAGCTGCTGAAAGGCCTGCGCGACCAGATCGGCTTTGTCGTCGAAGTAGTAGCTCAGCGCACCCAGTGGTATTCCGGCCTGATTGGCCACGATCCGCATCGAGAGTCCGGCCAGTCCCACCTGCGCCATGACCGCTATCGCGGCGTCGATGATCTCGGTGCGGCGCTGCACGCCACGCGCGGTGTTTCCCGTCTGTGTGGCCACTCACCTCACCCCTGATACGTGACCGTGGAGAAGTCGGTGTCCCACATCCAGGCCGGCTGGCTGCTCCAGTTGGAGTAGCCCTTCCGGGCGGCGATCGTGTTGTGGAGGTCTCCCAGATTCACCCAGCACATCGAGTCACGGTAGGCCTTGGCCGCGTCGACATACAGTGCCTGCGACCTGGCCGGGTCGGGCTCGGCGCTACCGGCGTCGAGCAGCGCGTCCGCTGCGGGCACCGTGCAGCCCTGCAGGTTGACCGGCGCGTTGGTGTACTGATAGATCCGCGACCACGTATCGGGATGCGCGGCATCGGGATTGAAGGAGGCCAGCAGGAGGTCCGGCCGCTGGTCGGGGTTGTCGACGAGCGCGAAGAACTGCGCGAGCGGAAAGTCGCGGACGGTCGCAGTCAGTCCCGCCTGCTGCAGGATCACCTGCATCTGGTTGGCCAGGTCCTGCAGGCTGCTGTCGCCGGTGGGGAAGCCGATCTCGACGTCGCCCCCCGCGGCGCCCAAGGCCTTCAGCTTCGACGGGTCGAAGGCGTGGACGTCGGGAACGGCACCGTCGGGCAGCATCCCGGTGGGATAGAACTGCGTGGACGGGGACCCCTGATCGCCGAATACTGCTGTCGTCAACGCGGTCTGGTCGAGGCCCGCGGTCAGCGCCGCCCGGGCCGGGGCCGGCCCGAAGACGCGCGAGTCTGGGTTGACCATCACCAGTGCCTTCACCAGTGCGTTCTCCTGTCGCACTTCGGTGTTGGGGTTGGTGCTCAACCCCTCGTAGTCGCCCTTGGACAGCCCGTGCAGGATCATGTCGAGCTGACCGTTCTCGAGTTGCAGCCGTTGCACGGCGGTCGCTGGGATGACCGGTAGCGAGACGGTCGAGATCTGCGGCTTCTCGCCCCAGTAATTCGCGTTGGCACTGAGTGTGTAATGACTCGCCGGGACCGCCTCGGTCAGTTCGTAGGGCCCGGTGCCCGCGGTGTGCGATGCCAGCCATGCTGCAGCGCGGTCATCCCCGGCGGCGTTCTCGGCGATGGCGGCCGGGCTGGTCATCAGCGGGCCGTAGGGCGAGGCCAGGTAGTCGAGGAATGGCGCCACCGGCTTGGTGAGCGTGACGACGAAGGTCAACGGGTCGGGTGTCGTCATGCCGGCGACGTCGGCGAGCATGTACGACGGCCCGGCTGCCATGTCGATCCGGCGCTGGAAGCTGGCCTTGGCTGCCGCCGAGTCGAACGGCGTTCCGTCGGAGAACTTCACGCCGTCGCGCAACGTGAACGTATACGTCAGACCGTCGGGTGACACGGCCCATCTCGTGGCGAGCAGGCCCTCCACCTTGGTCGTCCCCGGTGCATAGCGCAGCAGACCCTGGTACGCCGAGGTCATGATCAGCAGACCCTCGGGCTGATAGAACACGTCGGGGTCCAGCGGCGGCGGGTCGGACATCATCGGGGTCCGGATCGACGACGTCAACGCCTCGGCATCGGTCGCCTGATTGCTCGAGCCCGAGCAGGCCGTGGTCGCCAGCAGCAGGACGGTCGCGGCCAGGGATGCGATGCCGGACATGCGATTCATGCTCACGTCAACGAGTGTCAGCGCAGTCCATTTCGTCGGCGTGACATGGCGGTTACTAGTTTGTACGAACGTCCAAGTTTTGGTCGTTCGACCTAGAAACGGATCGGATGGCCATCTAGTGTTCTCCCGAGAAGCCCGCCCAGCATGGGTTGGCACGCTGAAAACGAAAGGGACGTAACAAGATGCCCACAAAGGTGCCCGCCGCATTCGATCTGACCGGCCAGGTGGCGCTCGTCACGGGATCGAGCAGCGACCTGGGGATCGGGTTCGCGTCAGCCCGACTCCTGGGCCAGTTCGGTGCGTCGGTGATGGTCACCGGGACCACCGATCGCGCGGCGCAACGGGCTGGCGATCTGCAGGCCGAGGGCATTGCCGCGCACTCGTTCGTCGCGGATCTGATGGATCCGGACGCCGCGAGTGAGCTGGTCGCCGCGACCGAGGCCGCGTTCGGCAAGGTCGACATCGTCGTCAACAACGCGGGGCTGGCGTCGGTCAACAGCCCCGAACGCCCGAACTCCCTGATGGTCATGACCGACGAGGAGTGGGCGCTGGCGCTACGACGGAACGTCGACAGCGCGTTCTTCGTCACCCGTGCTGCGCTGCCCGGCATGGTCGAGCGGGGGTACGGCCGGATCATCAACGTGGCGTCGACGGCAGGCATCCTCACCGCCTACACCGGGGACGTCGGGTATCACACCGCCAAGGCCGCGATGTTGGGGATGACCCGGTCGGTTGCGGTCGACTACGCCGCCGACGGCGTGACCGCCAACGTGGTGGTGCCGGGCTGGATTGCCACGGCCGCCCAGCTGCCGTCCGAGGTCATTGCGGGCAACGCCACCCCGGTCGGCCGGTCGGCGACCGCCGCCGAGGTGGCCGCGGGTGTGGCGTTCCTCGCCGTGCCGGGTGCCTCGTACGTCACGGGCACCACGTTGGCGATCGACGGCGGAAACTCGATCACGGGCGCGAAGGTGGCCGACTGAGCCGCGAGCGTGGGGCCTATGCACGGTTTTCGGGCGATTTCCGTGTACAAGGCCCACGCTCGGCGCGTCGTGTCTGTCGGTGTGCAACGGCCGACGTCCTTGGCTTCGACGTCGTACGTACGTTCCAGGACGACGGCGACCTCGATCATGCCGAGCTTCGGCGCGGTGACGCGGTGGTGTGCGTTCAGCGTGATGATCGCGGGTACGACGTCCCGGCAGTCAAAGGCGACTGCGTGGGCAGCGGTTCGCACGTCGTGGTGGACGCCGACGACGTGAGCGCCATCCACGAGCGGGCTACTGCGCGTGGAACGACGGTGCTCATCGCACCCGAGACCACGCCATGGGGGAACTTTCGCGTCGATCTGCTCGATCCGGAAGGTCGGCAGTTGTCGATCGGTACCTACCTCCCGGGTGAGCCGGACGCGGCGCGAGTCAGAGCTTCTTGACCACCGTCAGCAGCACCACTGCGTCCTCGAGCGCGGCGAGGTTGTGCCGCTCGAGCGGGAGCAGCAGGTAGTCGCCCTCGGCACATTCCACGGCGTCGGCGTCGTCGGCCGACGTGGCGACGCGCACCCGTCCGCGGAGCACCAACAGCGTTGCCTGGCCAGGGCTTTGGTGGTCGTCCTGCCGGTTGCCCTCGGTCAGCGCGATCACGGTCTGCCGCAGCTCGTGGTCGTGCCCGCCGTAGATGGTCCCGTCAACGACAACTTCTCCATACGCTCTCCCCTACCCACACCCGCAGGAGTCAAACCGGGCGACGTCAGCGTCGACCGCGCTTGGCCGGGCCCGGCTTGCGGGCGACCTTCCCTGCGGCGGCCCGGGCGGCCTGCTTCGCGAGGGTCTTCTCCCGCGCCGTTCGCTTCGGCGGCGGCTCCGCTCGCCCGCGCGACGAACCCGGGGTGCGGCCTCGAACGATGCCGATGAACTCCTCGACCAGCGCCGGCGGCGGCCCCTCGGGGAAGGCGAGCGCCACCGGACAGCCAGGTGCCTCGGCGATCGGGCGGTACGCCAGGTCCTTGCGGTGATGCAGCCGCGCCAGCGACTGCGGAACGATGAGAACGCCGACGCCCGCGGCTACGAGTTCG
>JAQSXQ010000732.1 GCA_029256565.1 Mycobacterium sp. | reverse complement strand
GGCTCCTCGGAGACGGTTACGGGTGCGCCGGTCTTGTCGGTCATGGTCTCGGAACTCACGGTGCTCCTCGTTGCGTCGGGTTGTGGCGGGGGCGCAGCCTGCCGTTGGGCAGCGACGGCGCCGGAAGCCGGGTACCCGGATATCCCGTCACCTCACCGAACCGCTCGTCCTGATCCTGCCACTGCGCGCGGAAAGCCTCGATCTCGTCGTGCGTGCGACCCACGAAGTTCCACCACATGACCAGTTCCTCCTCGAACGGCGGGCCGCCGAGGAGTAGTGCGCGGGCGGGGGTGTCGCCGCGGTTGGTCAACTCGACGCGATCGCAGCCGGGGGACTGGTACCAGAGATCACCGATGCCGAGGTCGTCGCCACCGGCGCGAAGATCGCCCTGGTCGAGCAGGACGCCGTGCTCGAACGAAGGATCGACGTCGAGGGTGACGGACGCGTTGGCCGGCAGGTCGATCTGCGCGCCCAGCAGTGGGGTGAACGTGGCGACGGGGGAGCGGTCACCTGCCAGCTCGCCGAGGAACACCTGCACCGTTGCCTCGCCAAGGGTGCGGGCCGGCGGCACGTAGTGGGCGAAGTCGCGTGCGGTGTCGCGGTCGGCATCGGGCAGCGCCACCCACAGCTGAGCGCCGTGCAGCGTCGTCGTGTTCGGCGTCGACACCTCCGAGTGGCAGATGCCCGAGCCCGCCGTCATCAGGTTGAGTTCCCCCGGCCGGACCATGGCGTGCACGCCGCCGCTGTCGCGGTGCTCGACCATGGCGTGCACGCCGCCGCTGTCGCGGTGCTCGATCTCCCCGGCGAACAGCCAGCTCACGGTCTGCAAACCGGTGTGCGGATGGGGTGGCACGTCCATGCCCGACCCGCCGGCGACGTCGTGTGGCCCGTAGTGGTCGGCGAAGCACCACGCGCCCACCATGGAACGGTCGCGTTGCGGGAGCGTGCGGCGCACCCGGATGGCGCGCGGACCTCCCAGCGGCACGTCGCGAGGATGTAGTACCTCCGTCGACACGGTCGCCAACGGCTCGGCGCCGCAGGCGACTTCGTCCGGCGCCACCTCGGTGTTGCTCACCGCCACCAGAGTAGTGAGCGGTGGTCTGATCAGCCCGTCATGGCGGTCCGGATCACCTCGAAGTCGTGCTCGTCGATCGCGAAGGCGCCGGCCCGGAAGCGGTACCCCCAACGCGACTTGTCGACGACGAAGTCGAGGTCGTCGAGCAGCGGGCGGATGGGTGTCTCCACGCACGGCAGGAAGCGCATGCCGCGACGCCAGGGCTGGAACTCGGGGTCGAGGTCGGCTTGGTACACCTCGTCGTCGGTGACCTGTCCGATGGCGGTGAACGCTTGCAGCGGATCGCCGTCGGGATAGTCGGTCTTCGGCGAGTAGAAGACGATCCAGTCGTCCTTCGCCATCTTGCGCAGCATGTGCGGTCGTCCGTGATTGGCCTGCGTGAAGCCACCGGCCACGCCGCGCTGCACGTGGCCCCGGCTGACCGTGTTGATCCAGTACGTCATGGAGATCACGCTAGGAGCGGTCCACGACAGACCGGGTTGGTCATCCACAGTGGCGAGTTCATCCACAGGCGTGCGGCGCGCGTTCGGTCCGGAAGCGGGTGTTGAGCCCAGAAACGAGGAGAGCCGCCGACGCGTGAGCGTCGGCGGCTTCCAAGTACGGCCCCGCCTATGCGCCTCTCGGCAAGTGGTCGCTCTCGGCGACTTAAGGGGTGGTACCCGGGGCATTGTCCGGAGCCGTACGCCTATCTTAACGGCCTCTCGCCCAAGATTGTTCCTACCGAGCCCACCAATTTCGCGGCCCCGCTGCCGTCCCCTCGAAACCGGCAGCGAGGCGCGTGTCGAGGGGTTTCAGGCGGATTCGAGGAACAGGCGGCGGGCACGGACGGAGTAGCCGTTCTGCTCGGCCAGCGAGCGCAGCTGACGCAGGGCGAAGGTCCTGCCCCGGCCGGCTTCGGGGATGACGATGCCTGCCCACAGCCCCTCGGCGCGGGGGAGTTCGACGGCTTCCCGGGCGCAGGCCCACCGGCGCGGGCAAAGCCGGCAGATGGCCTTGGCGTCCTCGTCGGCCCTGGACACCCACCGTTCGGGGTCGCGGGTGCATTCCCCGACGGGCAGTCCGTCCATCCCCACTGCGTTCATTTCTGGCTCCTATTGGTTCGTGCGCCACGTCTCCGATGCGCGATGGAGCGAATCTATAGCAGTAACCGTAGCGATGCAACAGTTTGCTGGTTAGTAGGTACAGCGCCACGCGACAGCTCGGATATCTGCACGTCAAGGTCCAAGGCATTCGGTGTTGGGCGAACTTGGCGACGTGCACGCTGCGGTGGAACCGTTGCAATGACATGGTTGTAATTGCCGAGCCGCAACGCTTTCGGTGTTCGGCTGACCCGTCTAAGGTGGATCAGACGTAGCAGTGCAGCAGTTGAACGAGAGGGACGACGCGTGGTCAACGTCGAGCCAGCCGATGCGGCTGGTGACGTCGACCCGGGCATGGTTCGTGCAGGCGCCGCCGCGGCCGCCCGTCGCCGCGAACTCGACATCAGTCAGCGCCGCCTTGCGGCCGAGGGGATCATCAACGCCGGCGCGCTCATCTCGTTCGAGAAGGGGCGCAGTTGGCCGCGCGAGCGGACTCGGGCAAAGCTCGAGGAAGTGCTGCAGTGGCCCCAGGGCACCATCGCGCGGCTCAGGCAGGGCGCCACGGCTGCCGCCGCCGAACCCGAACCGCAGC
>JAQSXQ010000731.1 GCA_029256565.1 Mycobacterium sp. | reverse complement strand
TACAACGCCGTCGTGCACGTGCTGTCGGCGACCGGCATCCGCAAGAGCACCCGCTACGTCGTCCGGGTCGCCCAGGACGGTGAGGCGCTGGCCCGGCAGACCGGTCTGCTCGACCTGCGCGGCAGGCCGGTGCGCGGGCTGCCGGCGCAGGTGGTCGGCGGGAGCGTGGGGGACGCCGAAGCGGCTTGGCGCGGTGCGTTTCTCGCGCACGGATCGCTGACCGAACCCGGTCGCTCGTCGGCGCTGGAGGTCAGCTGCCCGGGACCCGAGGCGGCGCTGGCACTGGTCGGCGCGGCGCGGCGGCTCGGCGTCAGCGCGAAGGCCCGCGAGGTCCGCGGCGCCGACCGGGTCGTGGTGCGCGACGGCGAGGCCATCGGCGCGCTGCTCACCCGGATGGGCGCCCAGGACACCAGGCTCACCTGGGAGGAGCGCCGGATGCGGCGCGAGGTGCGGGCCACCGCGAACCGTCTCGCGAACTTCGACGACGCCAACCTGCGCAGGTCGGCGCGGGCCGCCGTCGCCGCCGCAGCACGCGTCGAGCGAGCGCTGTACATCCTCGGCGACACCGTGCCCGACCATCTGTCGACCGCAGGCAGGCTGCGCGTCGAGCACCGCCAGGCGTCACTGGAGGAACTCGGCCGCCTCGCCGACCCGCCGATGACCAAAGACGCTGTCGCCGGCCGCATTCGGCGGCTGTTGTCGATGGCCGACCGCAAGGCCAAACAGGACGGCATCCCGGACACCGAATCCGCGGTCACGCCGGATCTGCTCGACGACGCCTGAGTTCACCTCGCGTTCTGACCAGGCTGCACGCGCTCGACCGCCCGCTACTAGGCTGGCTGCGGGCAGTCCATCACCGACTAAGGAGACATGCGTGACCATCCGGGTAGGCGTGAACGGCTTCGGCCGCATCGGGCGAAACTTCTTCCGCGCGCTGGATGCGCAGAAGGCAGAAGGCAAGAACACCGACATCGAGATCGTCGCGGTCAATGACCTCACCGACAACGCGACGCTCGCTCACCTGCTCAAGTTCGACTCGATCCTGGGTCGGCTGCCCTACGACGTGAGCCTCGAGGGCGAGGACACCATCGTCGTCGGAGGTCACAAGATGAAGGCGCTCGCCGTCAAGGAAGGCCCCGCCGCGATTCCGTGGGGCGATCTGGGCGTCGACGTCGTCGTCGAGTCCACCGGCATCTTCACCGCGCGCGACAAGGCTCAGGGCCACCTCGACTCCGGCGCCAAGAAGGTCATCATCTCGGCGCCCGCGAGCGACGAGGACATCACGATCGTGCTGGGCGTCAACGACGACAAGTACGACGGCAGCCAGAACATCATCTCCAACGCGTCGTGCACCACGAACTGCCTCGGCCCGCTGGCCAAGGTGCTCAACGACGAGTTCGGCATCGTCAAGGGTCTGATGACCACGATCCACGCCTACACCCAGGATCAGAACCTGCAGGACGGCCCGCACAAGGACCTGCGTCGCGCCCGCGCCGCCGCCATCAACATCGTGCCCACCTCGACCGGCGCCGCCAAGGCCATCGGCCTCGTGCTGCCCGAACTCAAGGGCAAGCTCGACGGCTACGCGCTGCGCGTGCCGATCCCCACGGGCTCGGTCACCGACCTGACCGCCGAGCTGGCCAAGCCGGGCACCGCCGCGGAGATCAACGCCGCGTTCAAGGCCGCTGCCGACGGACCCCTCAAGGGCATCCTCAAGTACTACGACGCGCCGATCGTGTCGAGCGACATCGTCACCGATCCGCACAGCTCGCTGTTCGACTCGGGGCTGACCAAGGTGATCGACAACCAGGCCAAGGTCGTCTCCTGGTACGACAACGAGTGGGGCTACAGCAACCGCCTCGTCGATCTGGTCGCGCTCGTCGGCAAGTCGCTGAGCCATGGCGCTCAAATCCCTGTCCGACCTGCTGTCCGAAGGCGTCGAGGGTCGGGGCGTGCTGGTGCGCTCCGACCTGAACGTCCCCGTCGACGACGATGGCAACATCTCCGACCCCGGTCGCATCATCGCGTCGGTTCCGACGCTGAAGGCGCTGGCCGACGCGGGTGCGAAGGTCGTCGTCACTGCCCATCTCGGCCGCCCCAAGGGCGGGCCGGATCCGAAGTACTCGCTGGCGCCGGTCGCGACCGCGCTGAGCGAACACCTCGGTCGGCACGTCCAGCTCGCCGGTGACGTGGTGGGAACCGACGCCCTGGCGCGAGCCGAGGGTCTGACCGACGGCGACGTGCTGCTGCTGGAGAACATCCGCTTCGACGAGCGGGAGACCAGCAAGGACGACGCCGAACGCGTGAAGCTGGCCAAGGCGCTCGTCGAACTGGTCGGCGACGACGGGGCGTTCGTCTCCGACGGCTTCGGCGTCGTGCACCGCAAGCAGGCGTCGGTGTACGACGTCGCGACGCTGCTGCCGCACTACGCGGGCAACCTCGTCGCCGCCGAGGTCGAGGTGCTCAAGCAGCTGACCAGCTCCACCGAGCGCCCGTACGCCGTCGTGCTCGGCGGGTCCAAGGTGTC
>JAQSXQ010000730.1 GCA_029256565.1 Mycobacterium sp. | reverse complement strand
GTGAGGAACGCGCTGCCCTCGGCGGCGCCGGTCGCAGCACTCGGCGGGCCGACGCGGTTCCCGCCGACGAACGTGCCGGTCGGCGCCGACACCGCCGCCACGTCGGCGACGCGCGACAGGTCCGCGGCGTAGCGCTCGATGACGTTGGGCGTCAATCCGTCCGCGTCGGGGATGACCACCGAGACCGCGGTGGCCGAGTCCTCGGCGTAGTCGTTGCGCAGCTGATCGCCCACCACGTGCGCGGACGCCGACTTCGGCAGCACGCGATCGTCGGGGAACCCCCACTTCACCGACAGGAACGGCGCGCCGAGGGCGAGCAGCAGCACCACGACGGCCAATCCGATCGGCAGGGCACGCCGCGTGACGATCTTCGTCGACCGGTACCAGAACAGCCGCTCCACGGGCTTCGGTGCCGGTTCCCCGCGACCGAACAGGCGCCGCAACGGCTTTCGCACGTCGAGCGAGTCCAGCCGGTCGCCGAGGTACCAGATGGCGGCCGGGGTGATGACCACCGCCGCGAACGCCGCGAACGCCACCGTGGCGATGCCCGCGTAGGCGAACGACTTGAGGAAGTACATGGGGAACAGCAGCATCGCCGCCATCGACAGGGCGACGGTCACGGCGGAGAACAGCACCGTGCGTCCCGCGGTCGACATGGTGCGGATCAGCGCCCGTTCGCGCGGCACGCCGTCGGCGAGTTCGTCGCGGAAGCGACTGATGATCAGCAGCGTGTAGTCGATCGCGAGCGCCAAGCCCATGGCCGTCGAGAGGTTGAGCGCGAAGATCGACACGTCGGTGCCGAACGTGACGAGCCGCAGCACCGACATGGTGCCGACGATCGCGAACGCGCCGATCGTCATCGGCAGCGCAGCGGCGATCAGACCGCCGAACACCCAGACCAGCACCAGGAAGCTCAGCGGGATGGCGATCGCCTCCATGAGCAGCAAATCGCGCTCGGACTGAGCGCTGACGTCGGCGAGTGCCTTGGCGTACTTCTGGGCCATGTTCTCGCCACCGGTCATGCCGGCGACGATGAGACCCGACTTGCCGTCGCGGCTCGTCATCCCGGCGGCGACCTCCCGGGGCGCGGTCCAGGCCGACGTGACGGTGGACGTGTGCGGCGACCGCTCGATCTCTCCGACGATGTCGGCGGCCGCCGCCTTGGCCGCGGGGCTGTCGACGCCGTCGGGTGCGGTGATGGCGACGAGCATCTGCATGTCGCCCTGGTCGAACTTGTCGGTCAGAAGCTGGGTGGCTTGAGACGACTCGGACGCGGGGTCGGAGAAGCCGCCTGCCGACAGGCTCTTGGCGACGGGTATGCCGAACACTGCTGCGGCCACCATCACGACGGCGGCGGCAACCAGCACGCGCCTGGGCGCACGGATGGCAAGTAGGGCAATTCGGCGCAGCAAGGTGGTCCCCTCCCCCTGAGAAATCCGCGTTAACTTAACAGCGGTAACCAAGCGCGGTCAATGGCTTCGTCCGGCGCTGCCGCCCGTTGCCGGCCGGGGGAACCTACCCGTGGGTAAGAATTGCCATGGTTTTCAGAATCGTGACTCAAAGTCCTCTTAATGGTGATGGTTACTGTCCAGTACATGTGGATCGACGACACCAGTGCCGATGTCATCAAGGTCGACTTCGACGCCCTCTACCACGGGGACGTTCTGGTCGAGGGTGACACCTCCGAGCAGTTCCCCGACCTCGCTGCCGCCGTCTGACCGAAGCGGGCCTGCCCGCTCGGTATGACCGCTTCGTGCAGCGCGGATGCACGTTGTGCGACGGCGGTCGAGCGCCTCGAGGCGCGACGTGAGCCGTTCCGGTATGACGCGAGCCGCCGACGCATGACGTCGGCGGCTTCTCGCGTTTCAGGGGTGTTCCACGGGGACTGGACGGCTTTGCCGGACGCCGCAACCTACTCAGCGGTAAGAACTGCCACCATTTTCAGAAGATGGGCTCAGAGTTCTCTCAATCCCCGTGGTTACTGTTCAGTACATGTGGATCGACGACAGCAGTGACAACGTCATCAAGGTTGATTTCGAAGCGCTCTACCACGGCGACATCCTCTTCGAGGGTGACACCGCCGAGCAGTTCCCGGATCTCGCCGCCGCAGTCTGATCCAGTAGTCGGCGCCCAGGTCCGACACCTGCGCGCTGGGATCCTCGACGCCTGATCGAGTTGAACGTGAAGAAAGCCGCCGACCCATGGTCGGCGGCTTTCTCCGTCTGGAAGTCCGGTGCTGATCCGAGCTAGGCGCCGACTGCCGCCGCGACCGACACCATGCTGCCGAGCCGCCCGGTGATGATGTCCTCGGCCTCGCGCACGATGCGCGAGATCAGCTCGTCGCACGTCGGGATGTCGTCGATCAGACCCATGACGGTGCCGACGGTCCAGATGCCCGCGTCGAGGTCGCCGTCGTCGAACACCCGACGGCCACGCACGCCGGCCACCAGGTCCTTGACGTCCTCGAACTGACCGCCGCGATTCAGGATCTCCACGACCTCGCGAGAGACCGTGTTGCTCGCCACGCGCGCGGTGTTCCGCAGGGTCCTGAAGATCAGCTCCGTGCCACGTTCGTCACCCGCGACGATCGCATCCTTGACGTTGGGGTGGATGCACGACTCCTGCGTGCACATGAACCGCGTGCCCATGTTGATGCCGTCGGCACCCAGGGCCAGCGCGGCGACCAGACCACGCGCATCACCGAAGCCGCCAGAGGCGATCATCGGAATCTCGATCTGCTTGGCAGCAGCGGGAATCAGCACCAGGCCGGGCACGTCGTCCTCGCCGGGATGGCCGGCGCACTCGAAGCCGTCGATGCTGATGCCGTCGACGCCGAGGCTCTGGGCCTTCACGCCGTGGCGCACCGACGTGCACTTGTGCAGCACCTTGATGCCGTTGTCGTGGAACATCGGCAGGTGCGGCGCCGGGTTGGAGCCCGCCGTCTCGACGATCTTCACGCCCTCGTCGACGATCACCTGGCGGTACTCGTC
>JAQSXQ010000036.1 GCA_029256565.1 Mycobacterium sp. | reverse complement strand
CCTGGTCGCCCGCGTCCACGCCGACGGGATGATCGACGCGACCGAGCACACCGACGACGGCACGCGCATCAAGGCGCGGGTGTCCGCTGCGCTGGCGGCCAGCCTTGCGGACTACGCAACGTTCTGACCGCCCTTAGCGGGGCACGATCACCGGCGGTTCGTGCGCGCGCACGGGAGGTAGTGCGCCGGTGAACTTTTCGATCTCGACGAGCACGTGGGCGCCCGTGCAGCCCTGGGCCAGCGACGAGGTGCCGACGTCGGCGGTGAGGACGTTCGGGTTGCCGTGCACGCACATGGCGTCGACATCGCCGGCGTCGGCCGGGTCGTACCAGGCCCCCGTGGGCAGCTGCACCACGTCCGCTCCGCCGCCCGCGGGTGGATCCGAATGGGTTCGCGGCCCTGCACTTTCGACGCCTGACTGGTCGCGCCGCCGTCGAGCTGCCCGTGCAGCCGCGACGACGGCTGGTTGGCCAGCAGGTGCAGGGGATGAGCGGCCGCCCGGTCGCCGCCGAGCCATTCGTCGGGTTCGTACCACCGCGGATGGCCCGCGCAGTCGTCGTACCCGAAGCCGTCGATGTCGGCCGAGAAGATCTCGATGCGGCCGCTCGGCGTGCCCAGCCGGTGGGCGACCGGGTCGGCGCGGAAGTCGCCGAGCAGGCTGAGGCCGTCCTCGGTGGGCAGGCGTAGCGAGCCTGCGCTCCAGAACTCCTCGAACGTCGGGACCTCGAAGTCCAGTTCGGCCGACCACTTCTCGTAGAGGTGCGCCAGCCACTGCCGCGCGGTGCGGCCCTCGGTGAACTGCTCGCCGAAACCGAGCCGGTGCGCCAGAGCCGAGAACGTCGCGTAGTCGTCGCGGGCGTCGGCGTACGGCTCGGTCAGTGCGGGCATCGCGACGAACATCGGGTCGTTGCGAGAGCCCGAGAAGTCCTCGCGCTCATAGGCCGTCGTCGACGGCACCACGACGTCGGCGTGCTTGGCCATGGCCGTCCAGTACGGCTCGTGCACCACGATGGTGTCGGGCCGACCGAGCGCCCGGCGCAACCGCGGGATGTCCTGGTGGTGGTGGAACGGATTGCCGCCCGCCCAGTACACCAGGCGGATGTCGGGGTAGGTCAGGCGCAGGCCGTTGAAGTCGAACGGCTCGCCGGGGTGCAGCAGCATGTCGCTGACCGCCGCGACCGGGATGAACGACCGCACGGGGTTCAGTCCCTGGGGCAGGGCGGGGAGCCGGCACCGCAGCGGTGGCAGGCCCGGCTCGTTCATGGATCCGTATCCGTGCCCGAAACCCCCTCCGGGAACACCGATCTGGCCGAGCATCGCCGCCAGCGTCAGACCCATCCAGGGCGCCTGCTCGCCGTGGCGCACCCGCTGCAGTGACCAGCTGACGGTGACGAGCGTCCGGCTCGACGCCATCCGGCGGGCCAGCTCGGTGAGCCGGTCGGCTGGCAGGCCGCAGATCGGTTCGGCCCACCCCGGCGACTTCGGCACCCCGTCGTCGAGGCCGAGCAGGTAGCGCTCGAACCGGTCGTAGCCCGTGCAGTAGCGGTCGAGGAACGCCCGGTCGGCGAGCGACTCGGTGGCCAGCACGTAGGCCAGCGCCACCATGATCGCCACGTCGGTGCCCGGCACCGGCGCCAGCCACTCGCACTCGCCGTCGACGTCGTCGCGCAGCGGGGAGAACGACACGATCCGGCCGCCGCGGTCGCGCAGGCGCCGCAGCGCGTCGCGCGCCGGATGCGCCGTCGTCCCGCCGTGATTGATCGCGGTGTTCTTCATCGCGACGCCGCCGAAGCAGACCATCAGGTCGGTGTGCGCGGCGATGACGTTCCAGTCCGTCGAGCGCTTGAACAGGTCGTCGTGCGTTCCGACCACCCGGGGCATGATGACGCCGGTCGCGCCCAGACTGTAGGAGTGCCTGGAGAACGTGTAGCCGCCGAGCATCTTCAGGAAGCGGTGCACCTGGCTCTGCGCGTGGTGGAAGCGTCCCGCGCTGGCCCAGCCGTAGGAGCCGCCGTAGATGGCCTCGTTGCCGTGCGCGTCGACGACGCGGCGCAACTCGTCGGCCAGTAGTTCGGTCAGTTCGTCCCACGACACGGCGACGAACTCGTCGGCGCCGCGCACGTCGGTCGGACCGGGGCCCTGTTCCAGCCACCCGCGGCGCACTGCGGGGCCCGTGATCCGCGAGCGGTGCTTGATGGAGCCGGGCAGGTTGCCGAGCAGGGGAGAGGGGTCGGCGTCGCCCTCGGCGGGTGACACCGATGCGAGGTCGCCGTCGCGGACGTCGGCGGTGAAGGCGCCCCAGTGGGTGAGGCTCGCGGGGCGGGGCATTCTGACGATTCTAGGGTCGGCGCACCGTTGCCGCCGGTCCCAACCATCCGGTTGGCTGGTATATGGTCGAGACAATCCCGTCCGCCAATCCGGAGGTCCGCCATGGCCCAGGCCGTCAAGTTCGATCGCACGCTGTTCGAGGCCGAGCACGACATGTTCCGCGAGTCATACCGCTCGTTCCTGGAACGCCACGTCGCGCCGTTCCACGACGAGTGGGAGAAGAACAAGATCGTCGACCGCGAAGCAGGGCTTCCTCGGCATGGCGGTGCCCGAGGAGTACGGCGGCGGCGGCAACCCGGACTTCCGCTACAACGTCGTCATCACCGAGGAGACCAGCGCGGGCCGGTACAGCGGCCTCGGCTTCTCGCTGCAGAACGACGTCATCGCGCCCTACTTCCTGCGGCTGGCGACCGACGAGCAGAAGCAGCGCTGGCTGCCCGGGTTCTGCTCCGGTGAACTGATCACCGCCATCGCCATGACCGAGCCGGGCACCGGAAGCGACCTGCAGGGCATCAAGGCCCGCGCCGTCAAGCAGGAGGACGGCAGCTGGGTGCTCAACGGGTCGAAGACGTTCATCACCAACGGCATTCACGCCGACCTGGTGATCGTGGTGGCCTGCACCGACCCCGAGAAGGGCGCGCTGGGCTTCTCGCTGCTGGTCGTCGAGCGCGGCATGGAGGGCTTCGAGCGCGGCCGCCACCTCGACAAGATCGGCCTGGACGCCCAGGACACCGCCGAACTCTCGTTCACCGACGTGCGCGTCCCCGCCGAGAACCTGCTCGGCGAAGAGGGCTCGGGCTTCGTCTACCTGATGCAGAACCTGCCGCAGGAACGCATCAGCATCGCCGTGATGGCCGCCGCGGGCATGGAGGCCGTGCTCGAACAGACCCTGCAGTACACCAAGGAGCGCAAGGCGTTCGGCAAGCCGATCGGCAGCTTTCAGAACAGCCGGTTCGCGCTCGCCGAGATGGCCACCGAGGCCACCATGGTCCGGATCATGGTCGACGAGTTCATCCGCCTGCACCTGGACGAGAAGCTCTCGGTCGAGCAGGCCGCCATGGCGAAGTGGTACGCCACCGAGACCCAGGTGCGACTCAACGACCGCTGTCTGCAGCTGCACGGCGGCTACGGCTACATGCGCGAGTACCCGGTGGCCAGGGCGTTCCTCGACGCCCGGATCCAGACCATCTACGGCGGAACCACCGAGATCATGAAGGAGATCATCGGCCGCAGCATGGGTGTCTGAGGCACCCCGGCGGGCCCGCGCGCTGGACGTCGATTGGGTACCGGTCGCGCGACACTTGCCCGCAGACGCTTGGATATCCCTCAAGATGGACGTCGTCTGACGCAGAGTTGACGGACGCGATACTTCGAGGGAACCCCCGAGCGGGTCGCGGGGAGGACGGATGACTGTGCTGCACACCCTGCTCGGCAGGCTCATGGGGCGAGCCGGCGTCGCGCTAGTGATGGCGCTTGCCGTCATCGCGTTCGTCCCGGCGATCCCGATCGCGTCGGCTTCACCCGAGGGCGATGCCGACGTGGCGATGACGCAGGCGTGGGAGGCAGGCGGCGGTCCGACCGGTGCACTGGGCCCCAAGGACGGCGGCGTGTACGCCGTCGGTGCGGGCTTCGGGCAGAACTTCGCCAGCGGCAGGATCTACTTCACCCCCGAGACCGGTGCGCGGATCATGCAGGGCGCGATCCTCGAGAAGTACCTGTCGCTCGGCGGGCCCGGCGACGGCGACCTCGGCTTCCCCAACATCGACGAAGGCGCGGGGCGCGCGCCGAACAGCCGCAACACGACGTTCAGCGCGGCGGACAACCCGGTGATCTTCTGGACGCCCGACACCGGCGCCCACGTGGTGCGCGGCGCGATCAACGCGGCGTGGGACAGGCTCGGCGGATCGGCCGGCACCCTCGGCGTCCCGACCGAGGACGAGGTCTACCGCGGGAACGTGGTGTCGCAGACCTTCACCGGCGGCCAGATCTCCTGGGACCGCAGCACCAAGACGTTCACCACCACCCCGCCCGAACTGGCCGCGCAGCTCGAGGGTCTCGAGATCCCGGGCAACGCGAACACCGAGATCGACGCCGCCCGGCGCGCCGCAGGTGGTCCGCTCGGACCGCTGGGTGCGGCCGAGGGGCCGCCCGAGCCCGTGGGCGACGACGGGCTCCAGCAGACCTTCGCCGGGGGCAAGATCTTCTACAGCCCCGCCACCGGAGCCACCGTCATCACCGGCCAGTTGCTCGCCAAGTACGAGAGCGTCGGCGGACCCGAGAGCGACCTCGGCTTCCCGAAGGCCAACGAGGCCGACGGCGGCCTGGCACCGGCGAGCAGGATCGCCTCCTTCACCGCGGAGGACGGCCCGGTCATCTTCTGGACCCCCGACTTCGGCGCCGTGATCGTCCGCGGTGCGATGAACGCGGCCTGGGCGAAGCTCGGCGGTGCCACCGGCGAACTGGGCGCTCCCACCGCCGACCAGACCGACGACGGCGACGTCGTCACCCAGAAGTTCGCCAACGGCGCGATCTCCTGGAACCGGTCCACCGGCGAGTTCACCACCGAACCGACGAACCTGGCGGCGGGCCTGGCGGGGCTCGAGGTGCCGGGCCAGGGCGCGCCGCAGGCGCCACAGGCCGCCGACTCCGACGCCGAGGGCGCGCAGCCGTGGTACCAGAAGTACTGGTGGGCACTGGCCGTCATCCCCGTGCTGTTGCTCATCGCGGCGATCGTGGCGGCCGTGGTGCGGCGCCGCACCGACGACCGCGAGCCGTTGAATCACTTCGACGAATACGACGACTTCGACGACGACCAGGACTTCGAGTCCGGTCCGATGCCCACCGCCGAGGACCGGCCCGCCGTCGGGCAGCCGCCGAACGTTCCGCTGAGCGCCTGGGCGATGACGGTCGACGACGACCAGCCGTCGGGCCCCGGCAGCGTGCCAGGGAGCGGGGCGTTCCCGGCCAACTTCGCCGAGGATCAGGACGCGATCGACACCGCGCCGACGCGCGTGGTGACCGCCGAGGACGTGGCCCGGGCCGACGCCACGGGTGACGACGGCCCGACGCCGGATGACACGACACCGGATGACGTCACTTCGAACGACGAGACACCGGACGAGGCGACACCGGACGACGTCACGCCGAGTGAGACGTACGGCGATGCGTCGACTGACGGTGCAGGGAGCGAGAAGACGTCGGCGCTCACGGGCATCGACCCCTTCGCCTCCGCTTCGGAGTACCGGCACTCCTCGTTCGACGATCCCGAGACGACCGCGCTCGCGGCGGAACCGGCCAGCGGGCCGCCCAGCGGCAGGCACGCCGCGCTCTCGATGGAGGAGTCCGCGCCGTCGCAGACGTCGATGCGCCTGGCCCTCGACAGTCCGTTCGACGCGCCCGACGGCTATCCGATCAAGGCCGACACCAAGACCGGCCTGTACTGGCTGCCCGGCAGCGGGGAGTACGACCGGGTGCGCGCCGAGATCTGGTTCGCCAGCGAGGAATTCGCGCTCACCAACGGGTTCACTCGAGGCTGACCGTCGCGGTCGTCAGATCTTGCGGATGACCGTGACGACCTTGCCGAGCACCTGGGCGTCGTTTCCGGGAATCGGATCGAACGCGGGGTTGTGCGGCATCAGCCACACCTGACCGCGGGTGCGCTTGAAGGTCTTCACCGTCGCCTCGCCGTCGATCATGGCCGCGACGATGTCGCCGTTGTCGGCGACGTTCTGCTGACGGACGACGACCCAGTCCCCGTCGCAGATCGCGGCGTCGACCATCGACTCGCCGACGACCTTGAGCAGGAACAGCGAGCCCTCGCCGACCAGCTCGCGCGGCAGCGGGAAGACGTCCTCCACGGCCTGCTCGGCCAGGATCGGTCCGCCCGCGGCGATTCGGCCCAGGACCGGCACGTAGGTGGGCTCGGGCAGTGAGTCCGAACCCGCGACGTCGGTGGCGACGATCGGAGTGACGTTGTCCTCGGAGCCGCGCACGTCGACGGCGCGCGGACGGTTCGGGTCGCGGCGCAGGTAGCCCTTGCGCTCCAGAGTGCGCAGCTGGTGTGCGACCGACGACGTCGACGTGAGGCCGACTGCGTCGCCGATCTCGCGGATGCTCGGGGGATAACCGCGTGTGGTCACCGAGTTTCGGATCATGTCGAGGATGGTGCGCTGTCGCTCGGTCAAGGCGGCGTCCGCACCCGTAGGGCGACGTGCCTCGCTGCCGTCTTGCGTGCCGCTGCTGTCACTCATGGCGCCGAATCTAGTCCGGACCGGAGCGTTTTTCAAACATGTGTTCGACGCGTGTCGCGCTCGGGTTCGCCGCGGAGGGCGGGAGCGGAGCGACCGGGGATTGACTCGATCCGACTTGTCGGTGCCCGCCGATATCGTTTGCAACAGTTCGATCACATGTTCTAGTCATCGAACACCTGAGCGATTATGGTTCGAACACAGTAGCGAACGACCGGCACTGCACGACAGGACGAAAGGCGCCAGAGATGACCATCATCACGCGGGAGTACCCCACCGAAATCGTCGCCCGCCCCATGCGGCCGCGCCCCGACGTGCGGCGCGGTCCGCAGCGCCGCAGGCCGGCCAACGAGCCGCTGCGGTACCGCGGCACCGGCGTGCTGATGTCGCGAGCGTCCAACCGCCGCAAGCCGATCACGCCCGCCACCACGGTGCTGCTGGCGTTGGTGGCGGCTGCGATCACGGTGTGGCTCGGGCTGGTCGCGCAGTTCGGCGCGCCGGCTGAGGCCCCCGCGCCGGGTCAGCTGGCGGTCGTCCAGGTGCAGACGGGGGAGTCGCTGCAGCAGCTCGCCCAGCGCGTGGCACCCGATGCGCCCGTCGCCGCGGTCGTCGACCAGATCCGCGAACTCAACGAACTCTCCTCCGCCGGCGTCGACGCCGGACAGACGCTGATCGCACCCGTCGCCTGATCCGCGCCATGCGCCGTGATTTCCGCTGCCGTCAATCGGTACGCTCGTATGTGGCCGGGGCGCCCGGACTCGACATACGTGGCGAAGGAGCGGTTGTGCACTGTCCGTTCTGTCGTCATCCCGACTCCCGGGTCGTCGACTCGCGCGAGGCCGACGAGGGCCAGGCGATCCGCCGGCGCCGGTCGTGCCCCGAGTGCGGCAAGCGGTTCACCACGGTGGAGACGGCGGTGCTGGCGGTGGTCAAGCGCAGCGGCGTCACCGAACCGTTCAGCCGCGAGAAGGTCATCAAGGGCGTGCGACGTGCCTGCCAGGGCCGCGACGTCGACGACGACGCGCTGAACGTCCTCGCGCAGAAGGTGGAGGACGCCGTGCGCTCCACCGGATCGCCCGAAGTCCCCAGCAACGAGGTCGGCCTCGCGATCCTGGGGCCACTGCGCGACCTCGACGAGGTCGCCTACCTGCGCTTCGCCTCCGTCTACCGCTCGTTCTCCTCCGCCGAGGACTTCGAACGCGAGATCGAGGCCCTGCGGGCCCACCGTCAGGTCGCCTCGCCGAGCTGACCCGCTCCGCTCGCCGCTAGTCGATCTGCCTGACGCCGTCGTCGACCACCCGGCCTGCCACCTTGACCCAACCCGCGGGATCCCACCACGTGCGGATCTGGGACCCCTCGCCCTGGGTGATGAGCAGATCGCGGCTCAGGTGATCGGTGATGCGCACCGCGGCCGCTCCGGTGGCCTCGTCCTCTGGAATGCCGAGATGGCTTGCGAACATCCGCGACCGAATGGTTCCCGCCTCCCGGTCGATCCAGGCCCACAGGTAGTGCTCGACGTCCTCGGTGTAGTCGTCGGGGTCGGCGGCGAGTACCTCGTCGACCGACGCCATGTCGTAGATCGAGAAGTCCGGCGCCCAGTCCGAACGGGCCCGGATGATCGCCATCTCTCCGTCGGCTCCGTCGTCGTAGGTCACTCCGACGATGCCGGCGGGCACCTGCAACGTGCGCACCGGGGTGCCGCGTCGATTGAGCCACCACGCCGCACCCACCGTCGGGTGACCCGCGAACGGCAACTCCGTTGCGGGAGTGAAGATGTGCGCCCGCGCCGTAGCAGCGCCCGCGGCGGGCAGATCGATGAAGATGGTTTCGCTGTATCCGAGTGCGGTCGCGATGCGTTGCCGCTCGGACGGCGGCGCGGTCGCGGCGTCCACCACGCCCAGTGGGTTGCCGTAGTTGCCCTCGGAGTCGGTGAACACACGCAGCACGGTCACGTCGATCGCCATGCTCCGATGCTACGACGTATCGAAGCGCCTCAGGTGGCGCTGCGCTCGTCGGCGCCCATCGCGTCGAGCACCGCGACACGGGTGCCCACGGAACCGGTGATGGTCTGCTCGCTGATGCCCGCGCGCAGCAGGTTCCGCAGCAGATCCTGGTCGTACACCGCGGGGTCGGTGGAGTCGATGAACTTCTCGACGACCTCCACGAACCGGTCGGGGTCGTCGTGGAAGGGGAAGTGACCCGAACCGTCGAACACCTCGAGTCGGGAACCCGGCATCGCGGAGTGGGCCATCCGGGCGTGGCCCACCGGGATCACCGAATCGTGTGAGCCCCAGATGAGTTGCACGGGCACCGATTCGGTGAGGTAACAGCGGTCGAGCATCGTCACCACCTGGCCGCGCCAGTCCACGACGGCACGCAGCGTGCGGGCGAACGCCGACGACGCGGTCGGCTCGGGCAGGTCGGCCAGGATGCGGAGCATGTCGGGGATGTCGCGGCCGGCGGCGGTCTTGCCGAGCAGTGCGCCGCCGACGCGGCCCACCGCCTGCAGCGCAGGCAGCACCAGGGGTAGCCGCAGCAGGGCCAGCGCTTCGGTGCCCATCGGCATCGCGGCGATGCGCAACGCCACGTTGACGTCCTTGGTGACGCCGCCGGCACCGACGAGGATCAGGCGGTCGACCAACTGGGGGAACTGATAGGCGAACTGCATCGCGACGCCACCGCCCAGCGAGTGCCCCACCACGGTCACCCGCTCGACGTCGAGAACGCTGAGCAGGTCGCGCATCCCGTTGGCGTAGGCCGCGACCGAGTAGTCCGCCCGCGGCTTGTCGGACTTGCCGTGGCCGAGCAGATCGGGGGCGATCACCGTGAACCGCTGCGCGAGCGCGGACTGCACGGTGCTCCACGTCGTCGAGTTGTCACCGATGCCGTGGATCAGCAGGATCGCCGGACCGGAGCCCGCCACCCGGAAGGCACGGCGATAACCGTGGATGGTCCGGTAGTGCAGTGTCGGGGTGACCTCGCGCACGGGTCGTAGATGAGGCGTGCGGTCGGTCATGCCAACTCCTGTCAGGGCGTTGCGGTGCCGCCGTCCCCCTCCGAGGGATCGTCACCGGCCTGCTCGGCCAGGAACTTCTCGAATTCGGCGCCCAGTTCATCGCCGCTCGGTAGGTCTTCGTCCCGGGCGAGCAGCGAACGATTCTCCTGAGCTGCGACGAACGCATCGTACTGGCGCTCCAGCGCGGTCACCACTTGAGCGACTTCTGCGCTGGACTCGACCTGCTCGTTGATCTTGGTGTGGACCTCGGCGGCAGCCTCGCCGAGTGCGGCCAGCGGGATCTGCAGCGCAGCGGCCCGCGAAACCTCGGCCAGCAGAGCCTCCGCGGCGGGCGGGTAGTCGGTCTGAGCCAGGTAGTGCGGCACGTGCACCGTGAAGCCCATGGCCTCGTGGCCGTGCTGCGCCATCCGGAACTCGAGCAGATTCGACACGCTGCCTGGCACCTGGACCTCGCCGACCCAGGGCTCGTGGCCGGCGATCAGCTCCTTGTCGGCGGCGTGCGCCGTCATGGTCACCGGTCGGGTGTGCGGCACGGCCATCGGGATCGTGCCAAGGCCGATCACGCGGCGGACGCCAAGTCGTTCCGACAGCAATCGCACGGCGGTGACGAACCGCTCCCACTTGAGGTCCGGCTCGAGGCCTGCCAACAGCAGGAACGGCGTTCCGACGCTGTCGTGCAGCGCGTACAGGTTCAGTTCCGGCGTCTCGTACTGGGTGAAGTGGTCGGTCTTGAACGTCATCAGCGGGCGGCGCGACCGGTAGTCGAGCAGATCGTCGATCGCGAACGACGCGACGAGTTCGGTGTCGAGCGCGTTCTTCAGGTGCTCGGCAGCGAGCTTGATCGCGTGCCCCGCATCGGAGAAGCCCTCCAGTGCGTGGATCATCACCGGTCCGCGGCCGTCTGCCGCCGACAGCTGGGGTGCCGGGAACTCGAGTTCGTACATCCCGCTCTGGTCTGGCTGATACTGCTGCTCTGGACTGTTCGGATCGTCCGTCATCGTGCTTCGCCTCCTCACCACGCCCATGGGCCGATCGTCCGACCCGCGCCTCGTCACCCCAGTGTCCCGCACTCGGGCATCGGCGCCACGTCAGCCCCGGTACCCGTTGGCAACGTCGTCGAACCGGGAGGCATTCCGGAGCACTGCCGGACCGACGCCGGTCGGGCACCATCGGGGGATGTGGATCCGGTCCCTCGTGGTCGTCGCGATGGCGATCGTCGCGGTCGGCTGCTCCCGCCAGGACGCGGCTCCACGACCCGCGCAGGCCACGCCGCGGGCGCCCGACGCGATCAGCGCGGTGCCGGTCGCGCCGGACCGGCGGGTGGGTGCGCTGTTCCTCGGCGGCGAGACGCTGCACACGTGTTCGGGCTCGGTGCTGGACTCGGCGGCAGGCGACCTGATCCTGACCGCCGCACACTGCGTCGCCGATGGTGTCGACGCGTACTTCGTCCCGGGCTTCTCGGGCGAGGTCCAGCCCGACGACGCCTGGCACGTCGACGAGGTCTTCCTCGATCCGCGCTGGCTGGCGGATCAGGATCCGTTGGCGGACTTCGCAATCGGGCGGGTGAGCCGCGATGGCGGCGGGTCCGTCCGGGACGCTGCGGGCGGCGGTTTCGCGCTGGGCCGGGCACCCGCGGTGGGCGCCGACGTCGCGGTCACCGGCTACCCGATGGGCGTCGGCGGCGGACCGATCGGCTGCCGCACGACGATCGCCGCCCACGACGAGGCCTTCCCGTCGCTGCGGTGCGCCGGCCTGGTCGACGGGACGAGCGGGTCGCCGTGGGTGTCGGGTTCCACCGTCGCGGGCATCACCGGGGGACTGGACGGCGGGGGCTGCCACGACGACGTGTCCTACTCACCGCCGTTCGACGACGCGGTCGCCAAGTTGCTCGCCCGTGCCCAGGCCGGAGGCGAGGCCGACAGGGCGCCGGATGCGTTCGGTGACGACTGCTAGCGGCGGAACTGGGACAGCGCGCGCAGCTTGTTCATGACGTCGAGCGCCGCGACCTTGTAGGCCTCGGAGAACGTGGGGTAGTTGAACACCGCGTCGACCAGGTACTCGACGGTGCCGCCGCAGCCCATGACCGCCTGGCCGATGTGCACCATCTCGGTGGCGTTGGTACCGAAGATGTGAACGCCGAGCAGGCGGAGGTCGTCGGTGGAGACCAGCAGCTTGAGCATGCCGTACGAGTCGCCGGCGATCTGGCCGCGTGCGAGTTCGCGGTAGCGGGACACGCCCACCTCGTAGGGCACCGACTCCTTGGTGAGGTCCACCTCGGTCGCGCCGACGTAGGACACCTCCGGGATCGAGTAGATGCCGATGGGCTGCAGCTCGGTCATGCCCTTGCAGGGCTCGCCGAAGGCGTGGTACGCCGCGAGCCTGCCCTGGTCCATCGACGTGGCGGCCAGCGCGGGGAACCCGATGACGTCGCCGACGGCGTAGATGTGGTCGACCTTCGTCTGGTAGTCGTCGTCGACGAAGATCCGG
>JAQSXQ010000035.1 GCA_029256565.1 Mycobacterium sp. | reverse complement strand
CCGCTACAGATCGCCGGAGTAGTCCGCGCTGATCCATCGGTCGGGTCGGATGGTGAAGAGCACGCTCGTCACATTGCGGGTGGCTTCCACGAAGGCGTTGCCGCCCTCCTCGCCGAGATAACGGATGGCGATGGCCTCACGCGCGTCGCGGGGTGAGGGGGTCGTGACGTCCACGACGGTGCCCTCCACGATGACGTACTGATACGGCGGTTCTTCGCGCTGAACGACCAGCGTCACGGCCCCGGCCTGCTCGATCAGTCGAGCCTTGCGCGACGCCGCGCCCGTGTTGATCCGAATGTGCCCGTCGGGGGTGTAGTCGTACCAGATCGGCACGCTGGCTGGCGGTCGTCCATCGTCGGTAGCCACCGACAGCACGCCGACGCGCTTGGCTTCGAGGAACTGCTGCCGCTCTCGGTCCGTGAACGCTCTCATGATCGGAGCCAACACGGGGCGTGACGCAGGCTATTCCGCCAGGGTGGGTTACGCCCTCTGCGGAAGCGCGCTGATCGCACCGAGCGCGTATTCCCCGCGATGGGGGTATAGCTCAGGCCTGCCTGTGCGGTCGGAGTTCCACTGAGATGGGTGCATGACGAACGACGACCGCCCCATTGCCCTCATCACTGGAGCCAACGCCGGCATCGGCCTGCACATGGCTCGGCAACTCGCTCGCGCCGGCGTGCACGTACTGCTGGGTTCCCGAGACCAGGCGCGCGGCGCCGCGGCCCTGGCGGAACTGGCCGGAGATGGACTCGACGCGGAGCTGCTCATCCTCGACGTCACCGATGATCGCACCATCGCTGCGGCTGCCGGGCACGTCGCCGAAACCCATGGGCGGGTGGACATCCTCGTCAACAACGCCGCGATCGTCGGCGACGGACTGCCGGCGTCGCAGGTGAGTCGGGAAGCCATGCTGCGGACGTTCGACACCAACGCGGCCGGAGTCATCGCGGTCACCAATGCATTCCTGCCGTTGCTGCGTGCCTCGGAGCGCCCGCGAATCCTCAACGTGTCGAGCGAGCTGGGGTCGACCCGGCTGGTCAATGACCCGGAATGGCAGTACACCTCGGTGGCAGCGGCCGCGTACCAGGCATCCAAGAGCGCGCTGGACATGCTGACGGTGCTCTACGCCAAGGAGTTGGCCTCCGAGCGGATTCCCGTGCTGTCCGTGAGCCCCGGTTACCGAGCCACCGGGCTCAGTGGCCAACCGACTCCCGGCGCCGGCGACCCCGCCGAAGGCGCAGCCGCCATCGTCGCCGTCGCACTCGCCACCGAATCGCCCACCGGGCTGTTCATCAACGATGCCGGCGAGGTAGTCGACTGGTAATCGCTCGATGGTTAGCCCGAGGCATCCGCGCGCCGGCTGCGCGAGGTCCTCGACTGATCGAGAGCGTCCTCGTGCGTGATCGCGCGAGCGAGCACGGGTGTGAGTGCGATGCCGATCACCGACGCGATGATGACGACGTAGAAACCGGCCGATGGATCGTTGGTGGCGGCTTCGGCGAGGCCGAACAGGTACGGCCCCACGAACCCACCGATCAGCCCGATGGTGTTGATGAAGGCAAGGCTCGCTGCCGCCATGAGACCGGACATCCGTGCCATTGCGATCGACCAGAACAGCGGCAGCGTGCCGAACACGAAGATCATCGAAACGGCGATCAGCACGATTCGTACGAGTGCGCTCGACGAGAGCATGAAGGCGATGGACGTCACGAGCGTGGCAGCGGCCAGGATGCCGACCGCACTGGCTTCGCGTTGGTACCAAGCGAATAGGCGGGGGACCAGCAGCACGCCGATCGTCGCGCCGATGCCTGCGCTTCCGGAGAGCAGGCCGATGACGAAGGACCCACTGATGTCGAGGTCCTCGACGATCGCTGGGATGTTGAACACGATGCCCACGTTGGTGATCTGGTTGAAGAAGTAGATCAACGCGACCACGACGACGAACGGGCGGCCGAACGCCGTACGGAGGTTGCCGCGAATCTTGGTCGCGGTGTCGTGGCGGTCGCCCGTGGCACGCTCGGTGAGGATGCGTGCCTCTTCGGTTGACAGCCACCGTGCCTCACTCGGCACCTGAGGAAGCTTGAACCACACCAGCACGCCGACGAGCACGGTGACGATTCCTTCGATGAGGAACATCCACTGCCAGCCGTGCAGTCCCAAAGCGCTGTCGAGTTCCATGAGCGCTCCACCCATGGGACCGCCGACGACGAGTGCAACGGTCGGCGCCAGGTAGATGAACCCGACCACGGTGGCCCGGTAGCTCTGCGCGAACCACAGCGTGACCATGTACATGAGTGCCGGGTAGAGGCCCGCTTCGGCGGCGCCGAGGAGGAACCGCATGACGTAGAACGACAGGTCGTCTTGCACGAACATCATCAGCGCCGACAACGTGCCCCACGTGACGGCGATGCGTGCGATCCACCTCCGGGGGCCAACCCGGTACATGACCAGATTGCTCGGTATCTCGAGAAAGGCGTAGCTGATGAAGAAGATGCCTGCGCCGAACCCGAACGCAGCGGCACTGATGCCGACATCCGCCTCGAGGTGCGTCTTGGCCAGCGCGACATTGGTGCGGTCGATGTAGGCCATGAAGTAGACCGCGCACATGACCGGCAGCAGCCGGAGTACGGCCTTTCGGGTGGCGCGTCCGTGCACCTCGTCGGCCGCGGAGAGTGCCGAGTCAACGCTCATGGTGTCCCTTCCGGTCATCGGTGGGCGGGTCGCGTGGCGTGCCTTTTACGGTCTGGTTCGAGGCTGGATCAGACAAGCGCAAGCCTGTGAGCTGCCATACTACTGAGTATCACGGTAACGTGGGTCACACTGGGTGTCAACGGGCGTGGCGCGGGGCTGGGCATGCATACGCGTGCTGTGCCATCCCGCCGAAGGGTGAATGGGAAGGATGGCCATCGTGAGTGCGAGCCCAGAATTGGAATCAGACGTCAAGGGCAGGATCCTCGACGCCGCGGCGAACGCGTTCATGGTCCGCGGTTTCGCGAACACCACGATCGACGACATCGCCGACGAACTCGGCGCCACGAAGGGGCTGATCTACTACCACTTCCGGTCGAAGTTCGACATCTTCCTGGCGGTCTACCGAGACGGCATGCGTCGAGTCCGTGCTCGCGTCGAGCCCCACGCCAACGCCACTGGTAGTGGTCAAGCGCGACTGATCGCCATGTCGATCGCCCATCTCGAGAACCTGATGACCGAATTCGGATACCACCACGTCGTCCACCAGGGTGTCCGCTACCAGGCGTCGGCTGCTCTGAAGATCCATCAACGTGACGCCCTGGCCGAACTCAATGAACTCAGGCGCGACTACGAGCGCATGTTCCGCGGTGTCATCGCCGAGGGAATTGTCGACGGATCCCTGCGCGCCGTCGACGAAGCCCTCGCCACCCGGACATTGCTGAGCAATCTCAACGCCGTCGACATCTGGTACCGGAGGATCGACGGACAGACCGACGACGACATCCACGAGTTGGCGTCGCGAGTGGTCGACCTCCTGATCAGCGGAATGGCCGACTAGCAGGGCCGAGGTGCCTGCTCCCCGCCGTAACCGAGCCTGCCGCGCGTGCCCAGGAGCACGACGGCAGCGGCGATCACGGTCAGCGTCGTCATCGCCACCATCGCCCGCTCGGCATCCAGTGACGGGAAGACGTCGGCCCAAAGGATCGACGCGAAGTTGTTCACGCTGACGTGCATCAGCATCGCTATCGGCAAGCTCTCACCCGTGCGGTTGAACACCCAGGACAGCACGACGCTGAAGGCGACGCAGAACACGAGGAACACCAGCGGTCGCGACCAGTGTGCGTTCGGCCAGCCGCCCCAGTCCGTGAGGAACAAGGGCAGATGCCAGATCCCCCAGAGCGGGCCGAGGACGAAAACCGCCCGCAGCGGACCCAATTGACTCTGCAGCCGCGGAAGCGCGAAGTCGCGCCAGCCGGGTTCCTCACCGATTCCCGTCGTGAGCATCTGAAGGACGAGCCCTGGCAGGTAAGCGGCCAAGGCAAGGAACGTCGGTGCCCGCATGTCGCCGCCTGAGAACGCGGCGCCGGCCACCAACATGGCCGCGGGGACTCCGAGTAGTGCCAACGCGTACCAACGTCGGGCGACACGCCACCGTCCGAGTCGACCGAACCAGCGTCGTAACCCTGGGCGGCCGTCTGCGAGCGCCGTCACCACGAAGGCCGAGGTGATCGGACCGAGGTAGAGCCCGGGAAGCAATCCGGCTATCTGCGAGGTGCCCAGGATCTCCGGGAATCGGTAGTCCCACACGCCGAGTCCGTTCGAGGACAGGATGTAGGGCGTCCAGGCGAGCCAGCTCAATGCGCTCGCCATGACGAAGAAGGTCACCAGTGGATGGCTCCGGATGAAGCCCAGCGACGTAGGTGCGGCCGGATCGGTGTCGAGCCCGGTCATGGTGTCCTCTCGCCGGCGATGCGCCCGGCCGCGGGCGCTAGGACGACGCCTGCCGGCCTCTCCGGCATCGTACGGATGAGTGAGGGTAGTCCTCGACGACGAATGATGATCTCGGCGACAACGATGTTCGGGAGCCAGCACAGGAAGGCCACCGGCGCGTAGGCGTTCGCGGCCACCACCGCCTCGTCCAGGCCGAACGGCAGTTGCACCACGGTCAGGACGATCAGCCACAACCGCAGGGTGGGTGCCGCGTAGGTCAGCGAGAAGCTGCGGATCATCCAGGCCTGATGCTCGGCGAAGTCCCCGTCTCGGGCGCTCCGATAGCCGCGGTAGGTCGTCCACACCCACAGGACGGCGAGCGTGCCGAAGCCGAAGAATCCGACGAACGCCGCCGAGCTGAAGAAGGCCATCACGAAGGCCGACGCTCCACCGACGAAGACGGAGGCGACGTACGTCCTCCCGATCCAGCGGTGAGCGCGTCGGTATCGCCGAACCCTGCGCGAGAACTGGAAACCGCCTATCAACAGCGCCAAGCCGGCGAAGACGATGTGCACGTAGAAGGCGACTTGGACCAGCGTGGGGCGGGTGGCGTACGTGCTGGCGAGACCGGTGTCGTTCTGGGCGAGCGCCGCGAGGCTGTCGGTGACGTACTGGCTGGGGAAGTACACCGCCACCGCCACCGACGTCAGAAGTAGCGCCAGCCATGGGGCACTCCGGAAGGGCCTGCGGCGCGGGGCGGGTGCGGGTGCGTGGGTGGTCATCGAACGGTCCTCCGGCTGGATGGTGGTGGGCGCGCGGCGTCGTAGTGGCGCAGCCGCCAGCTGGAAGAGCAGGACGGCGCCGGCGAACAAGTTAAGTTAACAGCTGTAAGTACACATCCGTCAACCTATGGATCCGACACCCATGCGGGCGTATGCTCACACCCGTTTACCTAGACGGAAGGGTTCGAGTGACGACACGTCAGCGCAACGCCCGTGGCGAGGGTGGCAAGCTGCGCGACGACCTGCTCGCAGGCGCTCAGCGCATCCTCGAACGCACCGGCAGCGAGGACGACGTGAGCCTGCGTGCAGTGGCCCGCGAAGTTGGAGTCTCTGCGCCGTCGATCTATGCGCACTTCGCCGACGGCGAGGCGATCGTCGACGCACTGGTGCAGCAGACGTTCGAACAGCTGTCGGCGATGCTGCGGCAGGCCCGCGACGATTCGCCTCCGGCTGAGCGCCTCTTCGCGGTTTGTCTGACCTACATACGTTTCGGTGTCGAGCAGCCGGAGCGGTATCTCACGCTCTTCGAGCGACGCAGGAGGTTGGCGCGGACGCGGAAGCTCTCGGACGACGGCAACGGGCTCATGTACCCGAAGGGTGCCGAAGCGTTCGACCTCCTCGTCGAGGCGGTTGCCCAGTCTCGCGACGGGACAGAGGGATCCGCGGCGGAGGATGCCGCACTGCTCTGGGCGTCGTTGCACGGTTACGTGACGCTGCGTGCGAGTTCGCCCGGGTTTCCGTGGTTCGCCGACGAGGAGCACGTGTGCCGGGCGCTCATCGCACGGGCGACGGCGTCGACACAGTAGGCCCGGCTATGCCGGCGGCAACTGCTTGGCGTACAACGACTTCCCGGACGCATCACACAGGTCGACAGTCATCACTCTGGAGTCCGAGTCGATGGCGACCTGCCCGAAGTGCTGGAATCCCTGAGCGGGGGAGGTGTCCTTCTCCTCCGGCGCGTGCACGAACTCGTAGCGTGCGCCGAAAGTGCCGTCGAGCGGACTCTGCGGGAACGCCCCCGCGTTCAAGGGGCCGGAGACGAACTCCCAGAACGGCGTGAAGTCGGTGAAGCCGGCCTGCTCGGGGTGGTAGGAGATCGCCGCGGTGTAGTGCACGTCGGCGGTGAGGTACACGACGTTTCGCACCTCCTTGGTCTCGGACAGAATGCGGGAGAATGCGATCTCCCGGCCCAGTGGCCGCCCGTTCTCGCCTTGCGCGACGGCCTCCATGGACTTCGGACCGTCGGCCGGATCGGTGGACGCGTCCGGCACCACGATGCTGATCGGCAGGTCGTTGGCCACCACCTTCCAAACTGCCGTCGACTGCTGCAGGCCGTCGATGAGCCACTGCGTTTGGGCTCGCCCCAGCACCCCGGCGTCGTCGGACTGGGCCCACGCCTGAGGATTTGGGTTCTTGTACGAGCGCATGTCGAGGACGAAGACGTCGAGCAGCGGACCGTAGGAGATCTTGCGATGCAGCCGGCCGTCGACGGCTTCGGACGGCTCGATGGGTTGCCACTCCCGCCATGCCTGAAACGCGTAGCCGGCGAGTTCGTCGACGTCGGTCTTCGTGTACCCCTTGCGGTTCTGACCGGCGAGCGACTCGCCAGGGAACCAGTTGTTCACGACTTCGTGGTCATCCCACTGAATTAGTTGTGGGACCGTGGCGTTGAAGCGACGGTAGTGCTCGTCGGTGAGGTTGTAGGCGTAGTTGCCGCGGAAGTCGTCGAGCGTTTCGGCGACGTGGGCCTTGGCCGGTGACGTTACGTTGGCATAGGTCGCGCCGTCGTTCTGCTTCTGCGTCTCGGGTACCGGGCCGTCGGCGTAGATGGCGTCCCCGGAGTGGATGAAGAAATCCGGTCGACGGTCCGCCATGGCGCCGAAGATAGACATTCCTCCCTGGCGGTTGATGCCCCAGCCCTGACCGACCACGTCGCCGGACCAGACGAACGTGACGTCCCGAGGTTGCGTCGGGACGGTGTTGAAGACGCCGACCGCGGGCTCGGACGTGGCACCGTCCTCGGCCTCCAGGGTAACCCGGTAGTGCACCGTCTGCCCCGGCTCCAGGCCGGTGATCCGCATCCGCCCGGTGCCGTCGGTCGCCGGGGTCAGTGCCGGTCCGGTGATCCGGTTCGGATTCGAGAATGATTCTGTGGCAGATGTTTCCACGATCATTCGGGCGGGGGAGTCGGAGCGTGCCCACACCAACGCGCCGTCGGCCCGAGGATCACCGGTGGCGACACCGTGCGTCAGGCGAGGGCGGCTGGCGATCAAGCCGGTGCTGGTCGGCGACGCGCCGGTGCCCGAGGTGCCGCAGGCTTGCAGGGCCGCGGCCGCGGGGACGAGCAATGCGCCGGCCAGGGACGCTCGCAGAATGGTGCGGCGCGGCATCGTCGGTCGGTGATCGGGAGGAGCCATGCGGGCCAGCATGCGGCGTTCGGACGACGCGACGGTGAACGGCGATGAGGGAACGTGCCACCGGCAGGTGTCGCGCACGCCAACGGTTCGCGCCGCCGACGGGCGGCCGCTACATCAGCGCTCTGAGGAGCAGGACGCCGGCGGCGGCGACCACGCCGGTCAGGATGCTGGCCGCTGCCCACGTCGCGCCGTCGCGCTGCCAAGGGCGGCCGTGGTCCAGCGCGAATACTCCCGCACCGGTGCAGGCGATCACGGCCGCGGCCGTCGCGTACAGCAACGCCGTCTGATATCCACCTTGACCGAACAGCCCGCCCGACCAGGTCACGTATACGGCGTTGATCATGACCCCGATGACGATCGAGCACGCCAAGGGGGTGAACAGTCCCAGTAGCAGCAAGAGCCCGCCCAACGTTTCGAGCGCTCCGGCCACTGCCGCGAAGAAAGCCCCAGGGCTGTAACCGATCTGCTCGAACATCGAACCGGTCGCCGCGAGACCTTGCCCGCCGAACCAGCCGAACAGCTTCTGCAGACCGACTGCCGCCAGTAGTCCGCCGAATACGACACGCAGGAGTAGGAGTCCGAAGTCGGCCGCCGAGAGGCGACCAGGAGTTCCCGTGGTGATTCTCGAGTCGGTGATGTTCATGAATGGACACGGTAGAACCTGAAGAAGACTTCAGGTCAAGGTCAGCGGGCGATCGGCTCGTGAACGGCGGAGTCGAATGTGCTCGAGGGTACGACTGGAAACTCGTGGGAGTCACCGTGCACGGCCAGCGCCCACGTAGCGGCCAGGAAGAGCGATGACGCCACGATCGCCGTCGCCAGCCACCGACCCCATTTGGCGGGTGCGGGTGCAAGTGCCAGCTGAGCTGAATCGTCAGTCGTCATCGGGAGTCCTCCTCGAGGGGCGATTCCCCACACCGTGACACGAAAGGGCGCTGTCCGCTGCCCAACAGCCGAAACGAAGCGGGGGAACCGTTAGGTGTGCAATCGGGCGTGGAGACGCTGCACAGAATGTGTCGGCACACGGGGAAGCCCCGTTCCTAGGCTGAGGTGACGCAGTCCGCGGACAGAAGGGTCATCGATGAAGCCATCCCACAACAGATTTCACGAGAGGTCAGGGCTGACGTTCACTGCGCTGGGCTTCGGGGGCGCCCCGATCGGCAACTTCAACGGCGAGTTCTCGGACGACGCCGCGTCGGTCATGGTGGAGCAGTCGTGGCGGCAGGGCATCCGGTACTTCGACACGGCCCCCGGATACGGCAATGGCCTCAGTGAGTATCGGCTCGGCCACGCACTCCGCGGACGGGATCGCAGTGAGCTGGTGATCTCGACGAAGGTCGGCCGGGTGCTCACGCCAACCCGCGGTGCGCCGAAGGTCAACGGTCAGTATGTGGACATCCCGCCGTTCGTTGCGGAGTTCGACTACACCTATGACGGCGTGATGCGCGCGGTCGAGCAGAGTATGCAGCGAATGCTCACCGACCACTTCGATGCGCTCTTCATCCACGACTGCGACCGGTACACCCACGGTGCGTCGCAGCCCGACTACTTTCGCCAGGCTCTCGTCGGTGCCTTTCCCGCGCTCGAGTCGCTTCGCGATCAGAAGGTGGTGAAGGCGATCGGCTTCGGCGTCAACGAAACCGACGTGATGACCGACGCGATCAAGGCCACCGACGCCGACCTCTGCCTACTGGCTGGGCGCTACACCTTGCTCGAACAGGATCCCCTGAATGTCCTGCTTCCGATGTGCGAGGAACGCGGCGTTGGCCTCGTCCTGGGTGGTGTGTACAACAGCGGCGTACTCGCAACGGGCCCCGTCCCCGGGGCGCGCTTCAATTACGCCCCCGCGCCTGCCGAGGTACTGCAGAAGGCCGGCGCCATCGCGGCTATCTGTCAGGATCACGGCGTTCCGCTCGCGGCAGCAGCGCTGCAGTTCGCCTACGCCCATCCCGTCGTGACGA
>JAQSXQ010000034.1 GCA_029256565.1 Mycobacterium sp. | reverse complement strand
CAGATCCCCGTCAACGACCCGTCCGTGCTCGCGTCTGCCCTGGCCGCGGCGACCGATCATCTCGGCATCGTGTTCACCAGCTCGATCGTGCAAGACCATCCGTTCGACTTCGCCCGGCGGATGTCCTCACTGGATCACTACACCGACGGCCGGCTGGGCTGGAACATCGTGACCAGCTTCAACCAGAACATGTTCCGCAGCTTCGGACACGAGGGCACGCTGGCCCACGACGAACGCTACGAATGGGCCAACGAATACGTCGACGTCGTCTACAAGCTCTGGGAGGGCTCGTGGGACGACGACGCACTCGTGCAGGACAAGGCGGCAGGAATCCACTCCGACCCGGCGAAGATCCACAAGATCAACCACGTCGGCAAGCGGTACAGCGTCGAGGGCCCGCACTTCTCGTCACCCTCGCCGCAACGGACTCCCGTGCTGTTCCAGGCCGGGTCCTCACCGGCTGGGCAGCTGTTCTCGGCGCGCAACGCCGAGGGCGTCTACATCAGCAGCCCCAACCCCGCCGCCGCGTACGGACTGACCACCGAGACCAGGGCCCTGGCGGCCGCCAACGGCCGCAATCCCGAGGACATCACGTTCGCTCAGGGGTTGTCGTTCGTCATCGGTGACACGCACGCCGAGGCGGTCCGCCGCAACGACGAACTCAAGCGGTATCTCGACCTCGAGGGCATAGCACTGCACGCGCTCGGCGACGCCGGGGTCGACGGAGGCAGCCTGTCCCTCGATACCCCGATCAGCGAACTCGGCGAGTTCACCGGCATCAAGAGCTTCATCCGCTGGGCATCGGAGTCGTCGGGCAACGACGAGCCGACGATCCGCGACATGGCCTGGGTGCTCGAAGGCGCCAACCGCGTGGTCGGCACCGCCAAGGAAATCGCCGACCAACTCGAGGAATGGCGCGAAGCCGGTGTAGACGGCATCAACGTCTACCACGCCACGGTGCCGGGGTCGTTCGCCGAGACCGCCGACCGCCTCTTCCCGACGTTGCGCGAACGCGGCCTCATCTCGACCGACAAGTCCGGCACCCTTCGCCACAAACTGCTCGGTCGCGGCGACCGGCTTCCCGACAGTCATCCCGCCGCCGCCTACCGCGGCGCGTTCACCGACAACGACCTGCTCAACGGCGTCGAATCCCGGGTCCTCACCCCTGGGTGATGTACGCCTCGAGCTGCTCCTGCTGGGCCTCGAGTTCCTCCATCCGAATCTTGACCACGTCGCCGATGCTGACGATGCCGGTCAGATGACCGCCGTCCATCACGGGAACGTGGCGCACCCGGTTGTTGGTCATCAAGCCGCTGACACCGTCCACCGAGTCGGCAGGCGTGCACGTGATGACGTCGGCCGACATGATGTCGGCGACGGCATGCTCCAACAGCGCCGCGCCGTGCGCGTGCAGGTTGCGCACCACGTCGCGTTCGGACACGATGCCGATCGGACCATCGGGTCCGACCACCACCATGGCACCCACGTTGCGCGTGGCGAGACCGGTCAGCAACTCGGCGACGGTCATCTCCGGCGACACGGTCAAGACCCCGGCGCCCTTGTTCCTCAGCACGTCTGCGATCCGCATTTCGAACCTCCCAAAGTGACGTGGATCACATCAGGTTAGGTCTTTCCGGCCCACCAGGAAACCCCCAGCTCGAACCGCACCGGAACACGCGGTAGCCGGCACCCGAATATGCCCTCGGCGCTTTGTTCCCGGGAGTAGTTTCGGGCTTCATGATCGAGGTCACGCTGCTCGGGACCGGTAGCCCCATACCGGACGCCAGGCGGGCGGGCCCGGCCACACTGGTCCGCGCGGGTGAACAGACCTTCCTCACCGACTGCGGTCGCGGCGTCCAGCAGCGACTCGCCGCAGCGGGCAGTAGCGCCAGCGCGCTGACCGCGCTACTGCTCACGCACCTGCACAGTGACCACATCGCCGACCTCGGCGACCTCATCATCACGCGGTGGATCACGACGTTCGATCCTGATCCTGCACCGTTTCCGATCATCGGGCCGCCGGGCACCGCCGACGTCGTCGACGCGACGCTGGCAGCCTTCGGGCACGACATCGGCTACCGCGTCGCCCACCACGCCGACATCACTGGACCACCGCGCCTCGACGTCCGCGAGCACACCGGCGGCGTGGTGTGGGACCGCGACGACGTGGTGGTGCGGGCCGCTCCGACCGACCATAGGCCCGTCGCCCCGACGATCGGGTTCCGCATCGAGCACGGCGACGCGTCGGTGGTACTCGCCGGTGACACCGTGCCATGTTCGAGCCTTGACGAATTGACTTACGGCGCAGGGGCACTCGTCCACACCGTGATCCGCAAGGACCTCATCGGCGCGCTGCCACAGCAGCGCATACGCGATGTCTGCGACTACCACTCGTCGGTGGAAGAGGCCGGGGCGACGGCAGCCCGCGCCGGTGTGGGCGTCCTGATACTGACGCACTACGTGCCCGGGATCGCCCCCGGCCAAGAAGAGGACTGGCGCGCACTGGCGGCGACCACGTTCAGCAGGCAGATCGAACTCGGCGACGACCTGCACCGCGTCGAAGTGCACCCCGGCGTCTGCGGGCCGCACCCCGCCGACGTCACGCCAGCCGGGTGATCTCCACGATGACGTCGAGGTCGGTGGACCCCTCACCGGAGTAGATGCCCTTGAGCGGACTGACGTCGGCGTAGTCACGGCCGACGCCGACGCTGACGTACTGCTCGTTGATGTGCTTGTCGTTGGTGGGGTCGTAGTTCCACCACCCGCCGGTCCAGGCCTGGATCCACGCGTGGCTCTCGCCCTCGATGGTCTCCCCCACCGCGGCCTCCCGGTTGGGATGCAGATAACCCGATACGTAGCGCGCGGGAATTCCCATGCTGCGCAACAGGATCAGCGTCAGGTGCGTGTAGTCCTGGCAGACGCCCTTGCCCTCCCGTAGCGCGTCGAGGCCCGAGGAGTGCACACCCGTGGTTCCGGGAACGTAGGCGAGTTCGCCGTGCACCCAGTTCGCCGCCGCGACGACGGCCTCCCTCGGTGCGTGCTCCTTGGCGATCTTCTGCCCCACCCGCGCCAGGCGCTTGCTGTCGGGCGTGTACTCGGTGCCGGTGAGGATCTCGTCGAAGCGGTCGATCACCGCTTCGGTCTGCAGGTCTTCCCACGTCACGTCGTCCTCGGGCATGACGCCCTCCTCGGTCTCGACGACCGACGACGAGGTCACCTCGAGTTCGGTGTGCGGAGCGTGCAGATCGAACGTCGTCACCGCCGTGCCCCAGTAGTCGACGTACCGGTAGGACCGCGTGGCCGGAACCGTCTCGACGCGGTTCAGGATGACGTTCTGCCGGGAGTCCGACCGCGGGGTCAGCCGGGCCTCGTTGAACGACGCAGTCACCGGGGACTTGTACGCATACCCGGTGGAATGGACGACTCGAAGACGCCACATGTCTAGACCTCGCCCTCTTCGATCACCAGTGCGCCGTCGCGGCCGGCATCGCTCCACGCCACCCACGGAGCCGAATGGAAGTACTCCAGCGCCAACGCTTCTCCGATGTCCGCGCACGTCTGCTGCAGGTCGCCCAACCGGGTCTCCAGTGACTCGAGCAGGACTCCGGGGCGCAGGAACTCCAGTTCGCTACGGGCGCGGCCGAGCAGGCGCTGGGCCTCGGCGGTCGCACCGACGCGATTGAGCCTGCGGTGGTGCAACTCGTCGAGGCTGTGTTCGGCCAGCCGCAGGGAGTACATGACCGAGCGCGGGAACAGGCGGTCGAGCATCATGAACTCGACGACGCGACCGGCGTCGAGCACGCCGCGGTAAGTGCGCAGATAGGTGTCGTGTGCACCCGCCGAACGCAGCACCGTCACCCAGGCCGGTGACGACGCGCTGTCGCCGACACGCGACAGCAGCAGCCGCACGATCATGTCGACGCGTTCGATCGCACGGCCGAGCACCATGAACCGATAGCCGTCGTCGCGGGACAACGTCGAGTCGGCGAGCCCGGCGAACTGCGCCGCGCGTCCCTCGATGTAGGACAGGAACTCGTGCGGTCCGAGACGCTTGGCCGCACGCTCCCGCTCCGGCAGGGCGTTGTAGGTGGTGTTGAGGCACTCCCAGATCTCGGTGGACGTGACTTCGCGTGCGCCGCGGGCATTCTCACGTGCCGCCGAGATCGAGTCGACGATCGAGCAGCCACCGTGGGTGTCGCGGCTGAACGCCACCAGGTCGGTCAGCGACCAGAGGTCGAGTTCGGTGTCCGGCGGCTCGATGCCCAGCACCTTCAGCAGCGTCCGCGAGGCCTGGTCGGGGTCGACGCTGGAATCCTCCAGCAGCTGATGCACGGTGACGTCGAGGATTCGAGCGGTGTCGTCGGCCCGCTCGACGTAGCGGCCGATCCAGTACAGCGATTCTGCGTTGCGCGCCAACATCAGTGCATCACCTGCTGCTGCTGCTGCTGTTGCTGTTGCTGCTGATCCTGGGTGCCCATCGTCATCGACTGCTGCTGCGGCGGTGAGCCGTCACCGTTCTTGTCGCCCTTGCCTGCCCTGGGTAGCGCCCGCACGACTTCGGCGGCCGCCAGCTCGCGGTCGGCGGCCGAGGCCCGCGACGCGAGCACCCAGGTGTCCTTGGAGCCGCCGCCCTGGCTGGAGTTCACCACCAGCGACCCCTCGGGCAGCGCCACCCGGGTCAGCCCGCCGGGCAGCACCCACACGTCGTCGCCGTCGTTGACCGCGAACGGCCGCAGGTCGACGTGCCGCGGGGCCAGCTGGTCGTCGATCTGCGTCGGCACGGTGGACAGCTGCACCACCGGCTGGGCAATCCAGCCGCGGGGCTCGCTGCGGATCTTCTTGCAGATCGTCGCCAGTTCCTTCTCGGAGGCGTCCGGCCCGAACACGATGCCGTACCCACCCGAACCCTCGACGGGCTTGATCACCAGCTCGTCGACCCGGTCGAGGACCTCTTCGCGCTCCTCGTCGAGCCAGCAGCGGAACGTGTCCACGTTGGCGAGCAACGGCTTCTCGCCGAGGTAGTACTCGATGATCGTCGGCACGTACGTGTAGACCAGCTTGTCGTCGCCGACGCCGTTGCCCACGGCGCTGGAGATCACGACGTTGCCTGCCCGCGCCGCGTTCAGGATGCCTGCGACGCCGAGTACGGAGTCCGGCTTGAAGTGCATCGGGTCCAGGAACTCGTCGTCGATGCGCCGGTAGATCACGTCGACCTGACGCTCTCCTTCGGTGGTGCGCATGTAGACGGTGTTGTCGCGGCAGAACAGGTCGCGGCCCTCGACGAGTTCGACGCCCATCTGCCGGGCGAGCAACGAGTGCTCGAAGTACGCGGAGTTGTAGACGCCGGGTGTGAGAACCACCACGGTGGGGTCGGCCTCGTTGGACGCGGCGGCGTTGCGCAACGCACGCAGCAGATGCGACGCGTAGTCGCCGACCGAGCGGACCCTGTGCGTGGCGAACAGGTTCGGGAAGACCCGGGCCATCGTGCGCCGGTTCTCCATCACGTACGACACACCCGACGGCGACCGCAGGTTGTCCTCGAGCACCCGGAACGTGCCCTGTGCGTCGCGGACCAGGTCGATGCCCGCGACGTGGATGCGCACGCCGTTCGGCGGGACGATGCCCGCGGCCTCCCGGTGGAAGTGCTCGCACGACGTGATCAGCCTGCGGGGAATGACCCCGTCGCGGAGGATCTCCTGGTCGCCGTAGATGTCGCTGAGATACATCTCGAGCGCCTTGACGCGCTGCTTGATGCCGCGCTCGAGCTTCGACCACTCGGCTGCCGAGATCACCCTGGGCACGAGGTCCAGGGGGAACGGGCGCTCCTGGCCGGACAGCGAGAAGGTGATGCCCTGATCGATGAACGCGCGCCCCAGCGCCTCGGACCGCGCGGCCAGCTCCGACGCGTCCGACGGCGCGAGTTCGGCGAAGATGCCCTTGTAGGGCCCCCGCACGTTGCCTTGGGCGTCGAACATCTCGTCGAAGGCCTGCGAGTAGTTACCGACGTTGTTGTAGCCGTCGAAGATGCCGTCGTGGCGTTTGGACGCTCGCGAGTTCGCTCGGGTCGACCGGCCGGTGTCTGCTGGCAATGTTCGGAGACTCACAGGTGACATGCTGCCCCAACTGCCCCGTCTCGGCTGACCACGGCCTTCACTTTGGGCATTTCACCCGCTCGCTGGTAATCTGAACCGTCGCTGCCCCGCAGGGCGCCCATACTCGACCATTTCCGATACGTAATTCGAAGGACTGACGCGTGGCCAATATCAAGTCGCAGGAAAAGCGCATCCGCACCAACGAGCGTGCCCGGCTGCGCAATCAGTCGGTGAAGTCCGAACTTCGCACGGCTGTCCGCGGGTTCCGCGAGGCCGTCGACGCAGGTGAGAAGGACAAGGCCGGCGAACTGCTGGCGTTCGCGACGCGCAAGCTCGACAAGGCCGCCAGCAAGGGCGTCATCCACAAGAACCAGGCCGCCAACAAGAAGTCCGCGCTGGCCATCGCGTTCAACAAGATCTGAGGCGAGTAGCTCCTTCGCGGGCGCTCAGTTCCCGCCGGCCAGTTCGGCGACCTTGCGCACCGCAGCCTCGAGGGCGTAGTCGGCATCTGCCGCTGCGCCCTTGACGTCTGCATTGAGGGTTGCGACCAGCCGCATCGCCTCGGCCACCGAGTCCCGGTCCCACCGACGCGCCTGCCGCTGCACCTTCTGCACCCGCCACGGCGGCATGCCTACTTCACTGGCCACCTGATGCTGGTTCCCCGACAGCGGCGCGATGCGCGCGATCGAATGAACCGCCTCGGCCAGCGCGTCGGCGAGCACCACGTGCGCTTCACCACCCATCACCGCCCACCGCAGCGCCTCGGCCGCTCCCTCGACGTCGCCGGTGACTGCCATGTCGGCGATCACGTAGCCCTTCACCTCGGCCTTGCCGTTGTGGTAGCGGCGGACCGCGGCGACGTCCACCTCGCCACCGGTGTCGGCGACGAGTTGTGAGCACGTGGCCGCGAGTTCGCGCAGATCGGATCCGACGGCGTCGAGCAGTGCGGTCACCACGTCGTCACCCACCTTGACCCGGTGCGTACGGAACTCCCGCTTGACGAAGTCCGCGCGCTCGGAGGGCTTGGTGAGCTTCGCGCACGGGTGCACCTCGGCGCCGAGCTTCTTCAGCTGGTCGGCGAGCGACTTCGCGCGGCCGCCACCGGTGTGCACCACGACCAGCACCGTGCCCGGCGGAAGATCGGCTGCCGCCTCGCCGATGAGCGTCACCGCCTCCTTGCCCGCATCGGCGGCCGACTCGAGCACCAGGACGCGTTCGTCGGCGAACAGCGACGGACTGAGCAACTCCGCCAACTCGTTCGGGCTGATCTCTCCGGCCCGCATGCGGTTCACCGGCACGTCGTGGGTGCCGGCGTCCTTGCGCGCGATGCGGAGCACGTCCGACACCGCCCGTTCGACGAGCAGTTCTTCGTCACCCAGAACGAGGTGCAGTTGCGTCACGCCACGATGGTGTCACGCCCCGCCGACGTCGCCCGCCGCCGCCCACGCCGTCGCGCCGACGGCGCACCACAGCAGGATCACCCGACCCCATCGCCACCGCCACAGCACGATCGACGTGATTACCGTCGCCGCCACGAACACCACGCCCGCCAGACCCGACGGCACTGGAAGTGCAGCGCCAGGAACCGAGGCCGCCCACTTCGCGACCCGCAGCAACCACCACAGTTGCGGTCCGGTGAAGCGCATCAGGAGCCCCGCCGCGTCGGGCCAGGCGCTGCAGATCGCCGCCGCTGCCGTTCCAAGGACGGTGATCGGGGCGATGACGATCGTGACCGTGAGGTTGGCGAACACGGCGACGATGCTGAAGGCACCCGAGATCCCGGCCACCAGGGGCGCGGTGATCAGTTGTGCCGCAACGGCCACGCACACCGCGTCGGCGAGCGGCTTCGGCCACCGCCGCGCCACGAGTGCGGCCGACCAGGCCGGGGCGATCAGCACCAGCGCGGCAGTAGCCGATACCGACAGCGCGAAGCCGACGTCGACGGCCATCTCCGGCCATCCGATCAGCACCACCAGGATCGTCGCGGCGAGCGCCGGAATCGCCTGCCGCCTGCGGTGCGAGACCACCGCCAGCAGCGTGACGGCGCCCATGATCGCCGCGCGCAGCACGCTGGCCGTGGGCTGCACCACCACGACGAACGCCACCAGGGCGATGGAGGCCAGGGCGACGGCGATGCGTGGCCCCACCACCATGGCCGACAGCAGGACCGTGCCGCAGACGATCGTGACGTTGGCGCCCGACACCGCGGTCAGGTGGGCCAGTCCTGCGGTGCGGAAGTCGGCGACGGTCGTCTGCGCGACGGCCGAGGTGTCGCCGAGCGTCAACGCAGGCAGCATCGCCGCCTGCTCCGAAGGCAGGACCGCGCGAGCCGTGTCGGCGAAGTCACGCCGCACCGCCGCGGCGACGCGGTGCACCGCACCGGCCTCGCCAAGGTGCGCCTCGCCGGTGGCCGACAGGACGGCCACGGTCAGGTCCCGACGGGCCGGCTTGCCGACGCGCGCGCGGAAGTCGGCCGGGCGGCCCGCGGTCACGTCGCCGTAGCCGACCACCGAGGCGAACACCAGGACGCGGCCGGCCTGGGGATGGCCGTCGACGGCACGCAGCACGGCCCGGAACATCACCCGGGAGCCCGCGACCACCCGGGGCGTCTCGACCGGGACCGCGGTCACCGAGACCGTGTCTCCGATCCGGTCTGCGATCGGGTGGTGCTCGACGTGGTCGACGCGCAGCGCGACCGAACAGGCGAATGCCGCGCCGATCACCCCGACTGCCACCGCGGGCCACCAGGGGCGGGCCCGCTCGTCGGCGCTGTCGCGCAGGCGGATCGACGCGCACGCCGCGGCCGTCGTCGCGATCACCACGACGGCGGCCGCAGCCGCCACGTGCCACAGGATTCCCGTCGCCGTGGCCGCCCAGGCGGTCAGGGCCGCCGGTACCAGCCGGAGGTCGACCCCGGCCGCCGTCAACCCGGGGCCAGTCACGTTCGACGAGGTCACACATGAACCAGGTCACGCAGCTTCTCCAGCCGCGCCGGGCCGATGCCGTCGACCTCGCCGAGCTGTTCGACACCCGTGAAGGGCCCGTTCGCGTCGCGCCAGGCGATGATCGCGGACGCCGTCACCGGGCCGACGCCGGGGAGTTCGTCGAGCTGCTCGACGGTTGCGGTGTTGAGGTTCACCGGACCGGGCGCGGCGTCGGAACCGCCCGCGGCCGCCGGGTCGGCGTCACCCGGCGCGGACGTGATCGAACTCCCCATCGCCGGCGGCGCACCGGGCGGACCCGCGATGCCGACGACGATCTGCTCGCCATCGGCCACCCGGCGTGCGACGTTCAGACCGAGGAGGTCGGCGCCGTCGAGGACGCCGCCCGCCGCGGCCAGCGCGTCGTCGACGCGGGCACCGGTGGTCAGCGTCACCAACCCGGGCCGGCAGATTCGCCGACACGACGGGCGGTGGATCGTTGCCCGCCAGTGTCAGCACGGTGACCGCCACGGCGAGGACGCCGACCATGGACAGACCGATGACACCGGCCCGGCCGGGATCGGCCCGCAGCGCAGTCAGCCACTGCGCCCGCCCGGTCGGCGGGGTGTCGGGCAGCCACCGCGCCAGCGAGGTGTCCGACGCGTCGTCATCGGAGTCGTCGGTGCCGGACCCGTCGGTGCCGGAGAGGCGCCGCTGCGCCCTGTCGGTGGGTTGTTCGGTACGCATGGCGTGACCGTAGGCGGGCCGCGCGACGCATCCCGGTCGTCAGGAGCCGGAGAACGGGCCGCTCGTGGATGAACTCGGCACTGGGGACAACCATCGTTCCCCGAGGTCGGCTACCAGCCGTCGGACCGCCAGCACGTCCAGTCGATCTCGACGAGCGCGCCGACGGCGAGACCCGTCACACCCACGCACGTACGCGAGGGCAGCCTGTCGGGGAACCACGGCGCGTAGGCCTCGTTGAACGCGGCGTAGTCCGACCAGTCGAGCAGATAGGCGCGGACCGAGACCACGTCGGACGCCGTGCCACCGCACAACTCGGTCACGCGCAGCAGGTTGCGCATCACCTGGTCGGTCTGCGTCGCGACGTCCGATCCGACCACGGCGCCCGAGGAATCGGTGGGCATCTGCCCGGTGACGTAGAGGGTCTGGCCGGCGGCCGTGGCGTGGGCGAACGGCGCGACACCGGGCGGAACGCCCTGATCGGGAGTGAACGCGAACGAGCGGATACCGGTCACGCCGCCGAACCCGGTCGCGGCAGGAAGTGCTGCATCGCACAGATCATGCCAGGGTCGCGGTCCCACGGTCGCGACAACGCCGCTGGCGTATACATATTCACCGAGGTGTCTACTGAGCCGCCGTCGCCCGACCGCCGAGGAGGCGCGCATGACCACCGACCGACCGCTGAAGGTGATCCAGTGGACCACCGGCAACATCGGCAGACGCTCCCTGCACGCGATCATCGGGCGCTCCGACATGGAACTGGTCGGGGTGTACGCGCACGGCGCCGACAAGGTGGGCGTCGACGCCGCTGAACTGGCCGGATGGCCCGAGCCGACGGGCGTGACGGCCACCGACGACGTCGACGCACTCATCGCCCTCGGAGCCGACGCCTGCTGCTACAACCCGCTGTGGCCCAGCGTCGACGAGCTGGTCCGCCTACTCGAGGCCGGGGTGAACGTGTGCTCGAGCGCGGCCTGGATCACCGGCGGCAAGCAGTCACCCGAGGATCTCGACCGCATCCGAAAGGCTTGCCAGACGGGACGTTCGACCATCTTCGGCAGCGGGGCGCATCCCGGCATGACGAACATGGTCGGCATGGTGCTCTCCGGGGCGTGCGAGGCCGT
>JAQSXQ010000729.1 GCA_029256565.1 Mycobacterium sp. | reverse complement strand
GCCGCCGACGCAGCGTGTCCGGGGACGCCTGCAGCGCGAAGTGCCGCACGTCGACACCCGCGCCGGCCAACCCGCCCATCACCTCGTCGAAGTAGGCGCTGTCCACGAGGGTCATCGGCACGATGACCGGACCCGAACCGTTGGCGGCGACGGCGTCGACAAGGGTCGCAACCACCGCGGAGCGCCACTGCGTGCGGTCTTGGAAGTCGCCGCGCGCATCGGGCGGCAGCATCTTCTGGATCGCGAAGCCGATCAGCTCCGGGTCCGCGACGTGCGAGCCGGGCAGTCGGCGGTGCAGTTCGAAGGCGGTCTGGGTCTTCCCGGCGCCGAATGCCCCGTTGATCCACAGCAGCACCTCGCCGACTCTAGGCGGTGGGCACGAAATGCAATGGAGTCTCGTCGGCGGCCCTCGCTACGGTTGGTCCATGACGTCCCCGGCCATCGAGGCGATCGACCTCGTCAAGAAGTTCGGCGGCGCCGACGACCAGAGACCGGCGGTCGACGGCGTCAGTTTCTCGGTGCCCGCCGGTTCGGTGCTCGGTCTGCAACGGCGCAGGCAAGACCACCACCGTGCGGATGATGACGACGCTCTCGCTGCCCACCAGCGGCACCGCGCGGGTGGCCGGGTACGACGTCCGCGAGCAACCCGACATGGTGCGCCGCAACATGGGGCTGACCGGTCAGGCCGCGACCGTCGACGAGTTGCTGACCGGGCGCGAGAACATCCGCATGATCGGCGGGCTGTACGGCATCGGGAAGCGTGACCTCGCCAGGATCGGCGATGAACTGCTGGAACAGTTCTCGATCGCCGATGCCGCCGACCGGCCCGTCAAGTCGTACTCGGGCGGTATGCGGCGACGGCTCGACCTCGCCGTGAGCCTGATCGCGTCGCCGCCGGTGCTGTTCCTCGACGAGCCCACCACCGGGCTGGATCCGCGCAGCCGCAACGACCTGTGGGACGTGCTGCGCGGGCTGGTGGCCGAGGGCACGACGCTGCTTCTGACCACGCAGTACCTCGAGGAGGCCGACCAGCTCGCCGACGACATCGTCGTGATCGACCGCGGCCGCATCATCGCCAAGGGCACGCCGTTGCAGCTCAAGCAGCAGGCGGGCAACGCCAGCCTCGTCGTGACCGTCTCCCATGCCGACGACCTGCCCGCGGCGCGGGAGCTGTTGGCCCGCACGGGGGCGGAGGTGCACGAGGACACCGGTGCGCGTCAGCTCACCGCCTCCGCCGACGGCATCGCCGAACTGACCACCGTGGCCGGCTGGCTTCAAGAACACGAGATCGACGTCGACGACATCGGCTTGTCGAGGCCGAGCCTCGACGACGTATTCCTGTCCCTGACCGGCCACCGCGCCGACGACGAGGAGCCCGCATGACCGCCGTCCAGCCACGGCCCGCCGTGACCGCCAAGCGGCCGGAGATCCGCCCGACCAACATCGTTCAGCAGTCGTGGATCATGGTCAAGCGCAACATGATTCACACCAAGCGCATGCCGGAGATGCTGAGCGACGTCACCGTGCAGCCCATCATGTTCGTGTTGCTGTTCGCGTTCGTGTTCGGCGCGTCGATCGCGACCAGGGGCGGGGCGTCCTACCGCGAGTTCCTGCTGCCCGGCATCCAGGCGCAGACCATCGTGTTCACCGCGTTCGTGGTGTCGTCGGGCATCACCGCCGACGTGGAGAAGGGCATCATCGACCGGTTCCGCTCCCTGCCCATCCGGCGTTCGGCGGTGCTGATCGGCCGCAGCGTGGCGAGCCTGCTGCACTCGTCGATCGGCGTGGTCGTGATGGCGGTGACCGGGCTGTGCATCGGATGGCGGATCCGGGGCAGCGTCGGGGAAGCCGTGCTCGCGTTCGCGCTGATCCTGGTGTTCGGCTTCGGGATGATCTGGTTCGGCATCCTGGTCGGGTCGTTGATGCGGTCGGTCGAGGCCGTGAACGGCGTGATGTTCACCGTTCTGTTCCCGATCACGTTCCTGGCCAACACGTTCGCACCGACGGAACCGATGCCGCGCTGGCTGCGGGTGGTCGCCGAGTGGAACCCGGTGTCGTCGCTGGCGCAGGCGATGCGCGAGCTGTGGGGCAACGGTCCCCCCGCGCCGCCGGATGCCCAGCTGCCGCTGCACCACCCCGTGCTGGCGACGATCCTGTGGTCGCTGGCCATCACGGCGGTCATCGCGCCGTTCGCGCTGCGTGCCTACGCGCGACGTACGTCGGACTGACGTTGACGTGATCTGAGTTCATCTGGCTATACTCAGCCACATGGCCTCGGACGTGTCGCCCCGCATCGCCAATCACCCCACCGTGCGGAAGATGCGTGGCCACACGCTCAAGCCGCCCGCGGTGATCGACGCCGATTGGCTCCGGCAGGTCTGCCTCGACGCCGGCGCCGACGACGCGGCGTTCGCCACCATCGACGACCCCGCCCTGGAGTCCGAGCGCGAGCACGCCGACGCGGCGCTGCCCGGTGCCCGCAGCTTCATCTCGCTGGTGGTCAAGATGAACCGGGACAACGTGCGGTCGGTGGCCAGGAGCGTCGCGAACCAGGAGTTCCACCGCAGCGGGGAGATCATCAACGAAGCAGCGCAC
>JAQSXQ010000033.1 GCA_029256565.1 Mycobacterium sp. | reverse complement strand
ACCGCGCACACCTTGAACTCCGGCTGCAGCGACATCGGGTCGACGGCGTCGTTGGTCAGCGCGTTGATCGTGAGGTCCTCGCCGTGCGCGTCGTTCCAATGGAACGGCACGAAGCAGTCCCCCGGCCGCACCCGGTCGGTGACGACCGCCGGCAACACGGCCCTGCCGCGACGCGACGTCAGTTCGACCCGGCCACCCTCGACGATGCCGAGCGCTCCGGCATCCTCGGGATGCACCTCGACGAACGGGCCGCCGTTGAGCCGGTTCAACTTCTCGACCTTGCCGGTCTTCGTCATCGTGTGCCACTGATGCTGCAGGCGGCCGGTGTTGAGCACCATCGGGAACTCGGCGTCGGGCAGTTCGGCGGCGTCGACGTGCGGGCGCGGCAGGAACACCGCGCGACGGGACGGCGTCGCGAACGCCAGCCGCGGCTTACGCCCGTCGGCGTCGACGAACTCGTCCTGGCTCACCCCGTCGTTGAGGTAGCGGATCGGGTTGCGGTCCGGCGACTCCGGCGCCACCGGCCACTGCAGCGGCGTCTCCCGCAGACGCTCGTAGCTCGCGCCACGCAGGTCCCAGCCCGTCCGCAGGTTGGTGAACCGGCGGATCTCGGCGAAGATCTCCTCGCTCGACTTGTAGTCGAAGTCGTCGCCGAACCCGAGATGCTCGGCGACGCGGCAGATCAGCTCCCAGTCGGGCATCGTCTGACCCGGCGCCGGGATGGACTGCGACAGCAGGGTGAGGTTGCGTTCGGAGTTGACCATCACCGCGTCGGACTCGGCCCACAGCGTCGCGGGCAGCACGATGTCGGCGTACGCGTTGGTGGCGGTGTCGCGGTAGGCGTCCTGGGTGATCACCAGCTCGGCCTTCTGCAGCCCCGCGATGGTGGTCGACCGGTTCGGCATCGTGGCAACGGGATTGGTGCAGATGATCCAACATGCCTTGATCTCGCCCGAGGCGAGCCGTTCGAACATGTCGACCGCACCGGGACCGAACTCGGTCCTGATCGTGTCGGGCGCCAAGCCCCACTGCTCCTCGACGAACGCCCGGTCCTCGGCCGAGGTGACCGCACGCTGCCCGGGAAGACCCGGGCCCATGTAGCCCATCTCGCGGCCACCCATGGCGTTGGGCTGCCCGGTCAGCGACATGGGGCCGGTTCCGGGCCTGCAGATGGCGCCGGTGGCCAGGTGCAGGTTGCAAATCACGTTCGTGTTCCAGGTGCCGTGCGTGCTCTGGTTCAACCCGACCGCCCAGCAGGTCATCCAGTCCCCCGCCTCGGCGATCATCGAGGCGGCCGTGCGGATGTCCGCCTCGGCCAGACCCGTGATCTCGGCGACGGTGGCAGGCGGATAGTCCGCGAGGAACGCGGGCATCGCGTCCCAGCCCTCGGTGTGCTCGGCGATGAAGTCCGCGTCGATGTCGCCGTTGGTGACGAGCAGGTGCAGGATGCCGTTCAGCAGCGCCAGATCCGTGCCCGGCTTGATCGGCAGGTAGAGGTCCGCCTTGTCGGCGGTCGAGGTGCGGCGCGGGTCGACCACGATGAGCTTGGCGCCTGCCTTGAGCCGGTCGGCCATGCGCAGGTACAGGATCGGGTGGCAGTCGGCCATGTTGGAGCCGATGACGAAGAACAGGTTCGTGACGTCGAAGTCGGTGTAGGACCCCGGTGGGCCGTCGGATCCGAGTGACTGCTTGTAGCCGGTCCCGGCGCTGGCCATGCAGAGCCGGGAGTTCGACTCCATGTACTTGGTGCGCAGGAAGCCCTTGGCGAGCTTGGTCGCCAGATACTGCGACTCCAGCGACATCTGACCCGACACGTACAGAGCGACGGCGTCGGGACCGTGTTCGTCGACGATGGCGCGCAGGCGACGACCGGCCTCGGCGACCGCGTCGTCGACGGCAACGGTGGTCAGCTCGTCGTCACGCGAATCCCGTACCAGCGCGGTCGTCAGCCGTCCCTCGTCGGCCCGCATCAGCTCGGCGTGGGTGGCGCCCTTGGTGCACAGCCTGCCGAAGTTGGTGGGGTGCAACCGGTCCCCCGACACCCGTGCGATCACCGGCGCACCCGTAGCGGGATCGGCGCGGGTCTCCACCGAGATCCCGCAGCCGACCCCGCAGTACGAGCAGGCGGTCCGAGTCGTCTGGGTCACCCCGCCCCCACCGGTGCCGCCGCCCGTCCGACGTTCTCGCCGGTGACGGCCTGCACGGACTTCATCCGCAGGAAGACGAACCAGGTGACGATGGCGCAGACGACGTAGAACGCGAGGAAGACCCAGAAGGCGCTCGTCGCGGACTTGTCCGCACCGGTGTAGGACACTCGCAGCGAGACGTTGATGAACACGCCGCCCAGCGCCCCGACTGCTCCGGCGAATCCGATCAGCGCGCCCGACATGCGGCGCGACCATGCTGCCTTCTCCTCGGCGCTCCAGCCGTCCTTGTCCTGCGCCTTCGCCTCGAAGATGGACGGGATCATCTTGTAGGTCGAGCCGTTGCCCAGGCCCGAGAGCACGAACAAGATGATGAACCCAACGACGTACCCGGTCATTTGGGCACCGGTCGGAGCACCAGCGGCGCCGTCGTCCATGGTTCCGGTGCCGACCAGGATGCCCGCGGCGAAGATCATCGCCACGAACGTGTACAGCGTGATCTTGCCGCCGCCGATCCGGTCGGCCAGCTTGCCGCCGAACGGACGAGATATGGAGCCGAGCAGCGGCCCGAGGAACGAGATCTGCGCGGCGTGCAGCGCTGCCTGCGCGGGAGTGTCACCGCCGGCCAGGTAGTTGATCTGCAGCACCTGCCCGAACGCGAACGAGAACCCGATGAACGACCCGAACGTGCCGATGTAGAGGAAGCTCATCACCCAGGAATGCTTGTAGCGCAACGCTTCTGCGAGTGCCCCGAGATTGGACTTCTGATTGCGCAGGTTGTCCATGAAGAACGCCGAGCCCAGCGCCGCGAGGGCGATCAGCACGAGGTAGATGGCACACACCAACTCGGGCGCGGTGTTGCCGACCGTGGCGATCACCAGCAGGCCGATCAGCTGGATGACGGGCACGCCGATGTTCCCGCCACCGGCGTTCAGACCGAGCGCCCAGCCCTTGAGCCGCTGCGGGTAGAAGGCATTGATGTTGGTCATCGACGACGCGAAGTTGCCGCCACCGAAGCCGGCGAACGCCGCGATCACCATGAACGTGGTGTACGAGGTGCCGGGGTTCTGCATCGCCCACAGCGTCAGCAGCGTGGGGATCAGCAGCAGCAGGGCGCTGACGATCGTCCAGTTCCTGCCGCCGAACTTGGCGGGCGCCACGGTGTACGGAATGCGCATGAAGGCACCGACGAGGGTCGGCATCGCGACGAGGTAGAACTTGCCGGCGGCGTCGATGCCGTACACGTCCTGCGGCATGAACAGCACCATCACCGACCAGATCGACCAGATCGAGAACCCGACGTGCTCGGCGACGATCGACCAGATCAGGTTGCGCTTCGCGATCTTGTCATTGCCACCGTTCCACGCCTCGACGTCCTCGGCGTCCCAGTGTTCGATGTCACGGCTTCGCCGCGGGCGTTCGGTGTCGCGGCTGCGGAAGAGCGTCGTCATGGCGATAGTTCTATGGCCAGGCCATGCCGTATCCGTTGCGCCTCCGTGACCGTCATGTCAAGACTGGCTCACACGTCGACTCGTGGGCGAGGTGCGCAACGGTATTCATGGGCGCATCGCGCAGGAAACGAACCCGAAACAATGGCCGCCTATTGGTTAGTCATGACCGACGGAAGCACCCCACGATTCCTGCAGGGCGCCTTCGAATTCGAGGGCAAGGGCCTCGACGAACCGGTACCGATCGACGGGACGCTGCGTTACGTGGTGCCCGCCGGGGCGGTGTCTCAACCGGTCTACTTCCGCGGCGGCAACTCTTGCGACGAGATGGTCAGCGTCGTCCTGCTCCGCGACGGGGCACCGATGCGCTACTTCCCGATCGCGGCCAAGGGTGCGACGCACGTCGCGCTGCGGGTGGTCGAGGACCTGCTCGGCGACACGGTGCTCGAGTTGGCCATCGCTGCGCCCGCCGGCTGCGCGGGCACCGTCATCGTCGACCTGGGGCTGGTGGAGGTCTGATGCGCAGGCTCGTCGTGGTCGGCAACGGCATGGCAGGCATCCGCGCCATCGAAGAGGTGCTGGCCAGGGGCGGCGATGAGATGTTCGAGATCACCGTCTTCGGCGACGAGCCGTACGGCAACTACAACCGCATCCTGCTGTCGAACGTTCTTGCCGGCAGCGACGATCCCGCCGAGATCTACCTCAACGCGCTGGACTGGTACTCCGACAACCGGATCGACCTGCGGGCCGGGGTCCGGGTGGTGCGCATCGACACCTTCGCCCATCTGGTACACGCCGACGACGGCACCAGCATGCGGTACGACAAGCTCATCCTCGCCACCGGCAGCCGCTCGTTCTTCCCCCCGATGAAGGGGCTGTGGGCCGACGACAAGACCCTCGCCGACGGCGTGTACGGGTTCCGGACCCTCGACGACACGTCGGCGATGATCGCCGAGGCAGGCATGCGGACCAAGGCCGTCGTGATCGGAGGCGGCCTGCTCGGGTTGGAGGCCGCGCGGGGCCTGCAGAACCGGGGGCTGACCGTCGACGTGGTGCACGCCGGGCCGGTGCTGATGAACGCCCAGCTCGACGACCTCGCGGGTGCGATCCTGCGAAAGTCGGTGGAGAGCCTTGGAATCGGCGTGCACACGAACATGCGCACCACCGAGGTGTTCGTCGACGACGGACGCCTCACGGGCATCGCGTTCGCCGACGGGACGCGGCTGGACTGCGACATGCTCGTCATCGCCGCGGGCATCCGACCCAACGTGGGGCTGGCGCAACGGGCCGGGCTGACCGTCGAGCGGGCCATCGTCACCGACGATCACATGCGGTCGGTCGACGACGACGACGTCTACGTCGTCGGCGAGTGCGCGCAGCACCGCGGCCAGGTCTACGGTCTGGTCGCTCCGCTGTGGGAGCAGGCCAAGGTGCTCGCCGACCACCTCACCGGCAGCGACCCGGCCGCCGCCTATCACGGTTCCCGCGTCGCCACGAAGCTGAAGGTGGCCGGCGTCGACGTCGCGTCGATGGGGATCAAGGCGCCGGAGCACGACGACGACGAGTTCGTGCAGTACTCCGAACCCAGGCACGGCGTGTACAAGACGATCGTGATCCGCGACGGGAAGCTGGTGGGCGCAACGCTCGTCGGCGACGTCAGCAAGGTGTCGTTCCTGACCCAGGCGTTCGACAGCGGTCTGCCGCTCCCCGACGAGCGAGTGTCGCTGATGTTCGACATCGGCACCCCCGACGTCGGGGTGGGCGTGGCCGAACTGGCCGACGACGCCCAGGTGTGCAACTGCAACGGCGTCTCCAAGGGCGACCTCGTCGGCTGCGTGCGCGGCGGTGTGACGTCGGTGAGCGGCGTGATGGCGAAGACCAAAGCGGGCAAGGGCTGCGGGTCCTGCAAGGAGCTGGTCGGCCAGGTCGTCGAGTGGGCCGCCGATGGAGCGGTCACCGAGGATCCGTCCGCGTCGTGGTACGTGCCCGCGATCCCGTACGACAAGCCGACGCTGATGAACCACGTCAGGGAACTCCAACTGCACTCGGTGTCATCGGTCTTCGCCGCACTGGCACCCGACGGCAAGCCCGACGCCGGATCGAAGATGGCGCTGGCGTCGCTGCTCGACATGATGTGGGCCGACGAGTTCGTCGACGAGCGCGATGCCCGGTTCATCAACGACCGCGTGCACGGGAACATTCAGCGCGACGGCACCTTCTCGGTGGTGCCGCAGATGAAGGGCGGGGTCACCGACTCCGCGCAGCTGCGCAAGATCGCCGACGTCGCCGACAAGTACGAGATCCCGATGATCAAGCTGACCGGTGGTCAGCGCATCGACCTGCTGGGGATCCGCAAGGAGGACCTGCCATCGGTGTGGGCGGATCTCGACATGCCGTCGGGGTACGCCTACGGCAAGAGCTTCCGGACCGTGAAGACCTGTGTCGGGAGCGACTTCTGCCGGTTCGGCGTCGGCGACTCGACGGCGTTGGGCATCGCGATCGAGGAGCGTTACCAAGGTCTGGCCAGCCCCGCGAAGATGAAGCTGGCCGTCACCGGGTGTCCGCGCAACTGCGCCGAGGCGCTGTGCAAGGACCTCGGCGTCGTCGCGGTCGACGGCGGGCGCTGGGAGATGTACGTCGGCGGCGCGGCCGGCGCCCACATCCGCAAGGGCGACCTGCTGGCCACCGTGGACTCGCCTGAGGAGGTGATGACGCTGACCGGCCGGTTCCTGCAGTACTACCGCGAGAACGCCAACTGGCTCGAGCGGACGTACGCGTTCGTGCCCCGCATCGGCATCGAACGGTTGCGGGAGATCGTGGTCGACGACGCCGACGGGCTGGCCGAGCAGCTCGACGCCAACATGGCGAAGTCCGTTGCGGCCTACCGCGATCCGTGGCTCGACGGGAGGGAGCCGGCGACCGAGGGTCAGTTCAGGACGTCGTTGCCGTTGTTGCCGCTGCCGCAGGTTCCGGTCCGATGAGCGCTTGCGCGAAGAGAATCGAGCACCGATGACTACGCAAGTCGCGGTCGGCCACGTCGACGAGATTCCCGTCGGGGAGGGCCGGACGTTCGCGATCGACGGCGAGCAGATCGCCGTGTACCGCATGCGCGACGGCTCGGTCCGCGCCTTGAGCGCGGTGTGTCCGCACCGCGGCGGTCCGCTCGCCGACGGGTTGATCGACGATCAGGTCGTCGTCTGCCCCCTGCACGGGCTGAACTACGACCTCGAGACGGGACGCGAGGTCACCGGCAACGGACCCGGCGTCTGCACGCACGAGGCGACGGTCGACGACACCGGGGCGATACGCGTCGCGCTCGACTGCGGCCGGGACTAGGACATGTCCGCGTAGCGGCTGCGGATCAGGCTGAAGACGCCGTAGGCCGCGATGCCCAGCGCGGCGAGGACGAGGAGGATCCGGCCGAACGGCGCGCTGCCGAGCGTCTTGACCGCGGCGTCGATGCCCGAGGCCTTGGCGGGATCGGACGTCAGCGTCGCGACGATGACCAGGATGCCTGCGCCTGCGAGAACGAGGCCCTTGGCGACGTAGCCGATGATGCCGGCCGGCGTCACGATCGATCCCCGTGAGCGGGTCAGGTCCTTCTCGAAGCGCTTGGTGGCGCCCTTGTAGACGTGGTAGCCGCCGACGCCGATCAGGACCAGCGCCACGATGATGAGAAGGCCCTTGCCCCATGTCGATTGCATGAGCTGAGCACTCATGCCGGAGTTCTGCTGACCGCTCGACTGGCCGCTGCCGGAGGCGAACCGCGCGGCGGACACGGCGAGCGCGATGTTCACCACGCCGACGGCGACGGCCTTCACCTTGTCCTTGACGTCCTCCTCGGCGACCGCCTCCGCGATGTGCCACAGGCCGAGTGCCGCGAGACCGATGGCTGCGAGCCACAGCATGATCGCGCCGCCGGTCTGGCTGCCGAGCGCGGCGAGGGCGCCGGATTGGTCCGCGTTACCTCCGCTGCCGAACGCCAGCCTCAGCACGATCCAGGCGAGGAGCAGGTGCAGGACGCCGCTGGCGATGAAGCCTGCCCGCGCCGCACGTTCGAACCACTGATTGTCGGCAGCATTCGCTACAGCGCCCTTGGTGTCGGTCATGCCGGCGTGTACCCCGGATGATCATGGGCGCAAACCAGTTATTGACGCGAACGTGGGCCCCCCTTTCGGGAGGCCCACGGCCGTGTCATGCGTTTCGCGTCATGCGTTCCTAGCTGTCGCCGCCGCCGTCCGAACCGCCGTCGGAGCCGCCGCTGTCGCCGCCGGAACCGTTACCGGAGTCGCTCGACGCGTCTCCCGCGGTGCTCTTGGTGTCGGAGTCATCCGAGCCACCGCCGGCGCTCGAGGACCCGCCGGCCTTGGTGTTCGGCGACACCTTGTTGCCGTCGGTGGTGTCCGTCGCGCCGCCCGCTCCAGCGCCGCCGCTCGCACCCGTGCCACTCGTACCCGAGCCGCCCGTACCCGTGCCGCTCGTCCCCGTGCCGCCGGTGTCCGAGCCACCCGTGTCGGAGCCGCTCGTGTCGGTGTCCGAGCCGGTGCCGGTGTCGGTGCCCGAATCCGTGTCGGTGGTGTCGGTCGCCGTCTCGTCGGCAACCGGCGCCTCCTCGACGTCCTCGGCCGGTGCGGACGCGACGCGTGCGGTGATCAGCGTGTCTCCGGGCTCGGTGACCGGCGGGTCGACGACAGGCGGGGGCGGCGTCGTGGGACCGGTGATGATGCCGACGGCCTCGCCGACCGCATCGTTGACCGTGTTGCCGATGTCGCCCACCGTGTCGACGACCGTGTTGCCTGCGCCGCCGATCGCGCCGATGGCCTGGTTGCCCGCCTGACCGAACCCGTTTAGGGCCAGGTTGCCGGCCTGCCCGAGGCCGCCGACCAGCACGTTGCCTGCCGTGCCGACGCCCTGCAGCGAGGTGTTGATCGCCGAGCCGATGGTGTTCACGACCGTTTGGATGGCCGCGAAGTAGTTCAACGGGTTCAGCGGGTTGGCCAGGATCGCCCCGAGCGCGGCGCCGCCGCCGGCGAGCAGCGTGTTGCCGACTGCGCCGATGGTCTGGATGGCCGTGTTGCCCAGTGCGCCAACGGTTGCCAGGCCGATCAGGCCCAGACCGCCGATGGTGGCGACCGTGGTGACGCCCGCCGTGCCGAGGCCACCGATGAGCTGGCCACCTGCCGTGCCGAACCCGACGATGCCCTGGGTGACCGCCGTGCCCGCGCCCTGCAGCAGGACGTCGACGGCCGACCCGATGTCACTCGGGGTGAGGGCGAGCGTCGAGACGTCACCCGGTGCCGCGAGCGCGGCCAACTGCACGTTCTGCATGACCGGCTGGCCGGTGATGAGACCGAACGCAGTGCCCAGCGCATTGCCGAGCGTGCCGATCACGCCTCCGGTGGTGGCGAGGACGGTGTTGCCGATTCCGCCGACGGTCGAGATCAGCGTGTTGCCGATGGTCCCGATCGTGCCGATGGTGGCGGCGCCCGCGTTGCCGAGGGTCGCGACCAGGGTGGAGCCGGCCAGACCGAGGGTGCCCAGCAGGGTTCCGCCGGTGACGCCGAGACCGTTCACCAGCAGGTTGCCGGTGGCACCTGCACCGAGGAAGCCCTGGTTGACCGCGGTGCCGACGCCGCTCACCAGCGTGTTGAGCGCGGTGGCGTAGCTACCGGGATTCAGCGGGTTGGACAGGATGGTGCCCAGCGCGCCGAGCAACGTGCCCGACAGCGTGTTGCCGACGGCGCCGATGGTCTGGATCGCCGAGTTGCCAACCGTGCCAACGGTGTTGATGAACGCGTTGCCGGTCGCGCCGAGACCGCCGATGGTCTGGATGCCTGCCGCGCCGAGACCGCCGATGAGGCCCACGCCCGCACCGCCGAATCCGGCCAGCGCCTGCACGCCGACCGCACCGATGCCTCCGACGAGCTGGGTTCCGACCGCTCCGATGCCGAGGAATGCGTCGTTGATGGCAGTCGCCGCTCCGGCCGCGAGCACGCCGATCGCAGCCAGGATGTCACCTGGCGCCAGTGAGGCAAGCGCTGCGAGGGCGGCACCGCCG
>JAQSXQ010000728.1 GCA_029256565.1 Mycobacterium sp. | reverse complement strand
GCGCCGCCGAGGCCCGCCAGGTCCTCGGGCCGTCCGCCCTGGGCCCCCACGCCCGGCCCCAGCACCGGGCCACTCAGGGCGGTCCGGTCGGGCCCTTCGGTCAGCGTGGCGCCGACCACGACTCCCACCGATCCCAGGCCGACCGCAGCGCCGTTCTCGGCCGCCGCGTGGTCGACGATCGACTGCGCGACGGTCCGGCCGCCGGCGGTGGCGCGCTGCACGTCGGCGCCCTCTGGGTTCGACGTCGCGGCGAGGACGAATACGCCGCGCTCGTTGGCCGCCGCCAGGTCCAGCAGCGGACGCAGGGACCCGAAGCCCAGGTATGGCGACGCGGTCACGGCGTCGCACGACAGGGGCGAGGAACCCGCCCACGCGGCGGCGTAGGCGGCCATCGTGGTGCCGATGTCGCCGCGCTTGGCGTCGGCGAGCACCAGCACCCCTGCACTGCGCAGCGCGACGATCACGTCCTCCAGCACCGCGAAGCCCGCCGACCCGTACGCCTCGAAGAACGCCACCTGCGGCTTGACGACGGCGAACCCCGCGAACGCCTCGACGCAGGCGTCGGCGAACGCCCGCAGACCGTCGGCGTCCGCGCCGAGACCCCACGCCTCGAGCAGTCCCGGGTGCGGATCGATGCCGAGGCACAGCGGACCCCGCGCGGTCGCCTGCTCGCGTGCTCCCATGCTGCTGTGCAACTCCTGCAGCGACATGACGCCGATGTCTCCCCGGATGCCGGCTTCGATGCCCTGCACCGCCGCGGACGCTCCCTGCACGGTGGTCACGCAGGGGATGTTCATGGCGACCGCTGCCGAGCGGATCTCGTACCCGTCGACGCGTGGACCGGAGTTGCCGTAGGGAGTGTTGATCACCATGTCGACCTCACCGGCCTTGATGGCGTCGACGGCCGACGTCGCCGGCCGGTCCGCGCTGGGCGCCTCGAAGTGCTTGCGCACCGTGTCGCACGGAATGCCGTTGCGGCGCAACATCTCGGCGGTTCCCTCGGTGGCCAGCACCCGGAACCCGAGATCGGCAAGCCGCTTGACCGGGAACACCAGTGAGCGCTTGTCCCGGTTGGCCACCGAGACGAAGACCGTACCGGCGGCGGGCAGCGAACCGTAGGCCGCGGTCTGGCTCTTGGCGAACGCGGTGCCGAAGTCCCGGTCGATGCCCATCACCTCGCCGGTCGACTTCATCTCCGGGCCGAGCAGCGAGTCCACCTGCGAGCCGTCGGTCTTGCGGAACCGGTTGAACGGCAGCACCGCCTCCTTGACCGCGATGGGTGCGTTCGGTGCGACGTCGGCACCGTCGCCGGTCGCGGCGAGCATTCCCTCCTGGCGCAACTGGGCGATGCTGGTGCCCAGCATGATGCGGGAGCAGGCCTTGGCCAGCGGCACGGCCGTCGCCTTCGAGACGAACGGGACCGTCCGGCTGGCCCTCGGGTTGGCCTCCAGCACGTAGAGCACGTCGTCCTTGAGCGCGTACTGCACGTTGAGCAGTCCGACGACGCCGATGCCGTGGGCGATGGCCTCGGTCGCATGCCGTACGGCGGCGATGTCCTGCTTGCCCAGGGTCACCGGCGGCAGCGCGCACGCCGAGTCGCCGGAGTGGATGCCGGCCTCCTCGATGTGCTCCATCACGCCACCGATGTAGACCTCGGATCCGTCGCACAGGGCGTCGACGTCGATCTCGATGGCGTCTTCGAGGAAGCGGTCCACCAGTACGGGGTGCTCGGGCGAGAGCTGGGTGGCGCGAGTGATGTACCCGCGCAACGTCTCGTCGTCGTAGACGATTTCCATGCCGCGCCCACCCAGCACGTAGGACGGGCGTACCAGAACCGGGTAGCCGATGTCGGCGGCGATGCGTCGGGCCTGCTCGAAGCTGGTCGCCATGCCGAACCGTGGCGCGGGCAACCCGGCGTTCTTGAGCACCTCTCCGAACTCGCCGCGGTCCTCGGCGAGGTCGATGGCCTTGGGGCTGGTGCCGACGATCGGGACGCCGGCGTCGGAGAGTCGCTGGGCCAGGCCCAGCGGCGTCTGCCCACCCAGCTGCACGATCACGCCGACGACGCCGGGTCCGCCCGCGCCGGAGGCCGATTCGGCGTGGTAAACCTCGAGGACGTCCTCGAAGGTCAGCGGTTCGAAGTACAGCCGGTCGGCGGTGTCGTAGTCGGTCGACACCGTCTCGGGGTTGCAGTTCACCATGACGGTCTCGAAGCCGACCTCGCTGAGCGTGGTCGCCGCGTGCACACAGCTGTAGTCGAACTCGATGCCCTGACCGATCCGGTTGGGACCGGACCCGAGGATCAGCACCTTCGGCTTGTCGGTCTGCGGAGCCACCTCCGTCTCGGCCGCCGGGTCGATCTCGTAACTGCTGTAGTGGTACGGCGTCTTGGCCTCGAACTCCGCGGCGCAGGTGTCCACCGTCTTGTAGACGGGATGAACTCCCAGCCGCCGCCGCAGCGTCCGCACGCCGTCCTCACCGGCGAGTTCGGGCCGCAGTGCCGCGATCTGACGGTCTGAAAGGCCGCTGTGCTTGGCGGTGCGCAGCAGTTCCTCGTCGAGGACGGGCGCGGCGCGCAGCTCCGCCGAGAGGTGCACCAGTCCGTCGATCTGGTCGACGAACCAGGGGTCGACGCCGGAGGCCTTCGCGACGTCCTCGACCGACGCACCCTGGCGCAGTGCCTGCTCGATGTCGTAGAGGCGACCGTCGGTGGGCGTCCGCAG
>JAQSXQ010000032.1 GCA_029256565.1 Mycobacterium sp. | reverse complement strand
CGCAGCGGTGACGGCAGAACGCCGACGGTGCGCGGGTTGACGCCGAGCGCCACGGCCAGTGCACGCCCGGCATCGAGAGCCGGCGTGGTCGAACGTCGTGACTCCACGCTCACGGGCTGGGTGCGTCCGCCGTCGAGCATCACCGACTCGATCGGTGCGATGTCGCCGTTCTGGATGTCGAGCGGATCCCAGCCGGGTGCCATCGTCGGCCCGCTGTAGGCGCTCAGGTCCACCCGAACCGTCCTCGGGGTGACGCCCGAGCGGCGCACCTGCGCGGCCAGGTCGGTGATCCGGGCGGCGTTGCGGTACCAGGTGGTGGTCTTCGGGGCAGCGGCCGACAGCGTGGGATCGCCGCCACCCTTGAGGACCACCACGCCCGGCTCGTCGGGGTCGGCGAGCACGGTCGTGGTGAGCGTCGAGTCGCGGTCCAGTGCGAGCAGTGCGGCGGCCGCGGTCAGCAGCTTGTTGGTCGACGCGGGCTGCATCGGCACGGACGCACCGCGCTCCCACAGCTCCTCGCCGGTGGCGGCGTCGGTGATGCGGCCGGTGAGGCGGCCCAGGTTGGGGTCGGCCGCGAACGGGCCGATGACCGCGGACAGCCGCGGAGGCACCGGTTTCGGGGCACTCTCGTCCAGGCCGTACACGGCGGGTTCGGCGGCGGCGGGTTCCGGTTGCGGATCCACGGCCTGCGCCTCGCTGGTGCGGGGACCTCCCGCGACGAACACCGCGGCGACCGTGACGAGGACGGCGACCGCCAGCAGCACCCCGACGCCGACGAGGACGTGGGTGGACCTGCGCCACCGGGTGGGCCGCATGACTCTCCTGGCTTGAGGTGCTGACGAGCGCTTGCCCGAGGCAATGCCCTGAATTGACAGGGTATCGCTCGTCTATGGTTGACCCGCGTCATCGCCTGGCGAGGCGCTGACCGCACTCACCACATCACACGAAGGAGCCGCGACCGTGGAGTTCGAGGTCGTCGTCGAGATCCCCAAGGGCTCGCGCAACAAGTACGAGGTCGATCACGAGACCGGCAAGGTCAAGCTCGACCGCTACCTCTACACCGCGTTCGGCTACCCCGCCGACTACGGCTTCATCCAGGACACCCTCGGCGAGGACGGCGATCCGCTCGACGCGCTCGTGCTGCTGCCTGAATCGCTGTTCCCGGGCGCGGCGATCGACGTCCGGCCCGTCGCGATGTTCCAGATGACCGACGACGCGGGCGGCGACGACAAGGTGCTCTGCGTGCCTGCAGGCGACCCCCGGTGGGATCACGTTCAGGACCTCGCGGACGTCCCGTCCTTCGAACTCGAGGCGATCAAGCACTTCTTCGTCCACTACAAGGACCTCGAGCCCGGCAAGTTCGTCGAGGCCGCCGACTGGGTCGGTCGCAGCGAGGCCGAGGCGGAGATCACCCGGTCGATCGAGCGCTTCAAGACCACAGGGCACTGAGCTTCGCCGCCACAACGCGAATTTTCCTCGGCGTAACACGGGGTAACGCAGGCGCACCATCGGCCTCGGATCATGGGCTGCGTGTTGATGCATCAGGGAGTGGGCCTGGCGGCATTCAATGCGTGGCCCGACCGCAAGGCAGTGCACGCCGTCTACGAGTGCTGCAACAGCCTGGCGCTGGCGCGCGACATCGTCGCCGGCCGCAGTTACGACAGTCACGACGCGCTGTTCCGCCGGGCCGACGCGCTGCTGTTCTCGATGCCGGAACCGGCCATCGACCAGATCCTCGAGGCGTGTCCCACCATCGGCCGTCGGCCGCGTAGCGCGTGGTCGCAGGCCGAGCAGTGCTCGGTGTGGGACGACGACGAGACCGTGATGACCGCACTGAACGACGCGGCTGCCGAGTACGCCGAGCGATTCGGCTTCACGTTCGTGATGTTCGTCGACGGGGCGTGTGCCACCGACGTGCTGAAGACCGTCACCGAGCGCATGCACCACGACGTGGAGACCGAGCGCAAGGTGGTCCGCAACGAGCTGGCGCGCATCAACCGCACGCGGCTGGAGCGGATGCTCGGACCCGAGGGTGGCTACCAGAACTGGTGCTGACCCGGTTCGCCGGACCTGCGCGACGCGCTACCCGTGATCGTGGTCGTGGCCGTCGGACTCCGCGGGCGCGGGGGCGGGGGCTGGCGGTTCGACCACGACGATCCTCGGCGCCGGGCGCTTGCCGGTGTCGGCCAACTGCGCCGGTGCCCCGGGAGCCGGCTGCGGCGGTACCGCAGGGGTCGAATGATCGTGCTGCGCATGATCTTCGGCGGGGACCGCTGCGTGGTCGTCGTGCGCCGCCTCGGTGCCCGAGTGGTGCTGGTGCTGCAATCCCGACGCCACGCCCACCGCGGCCGCCATGGCGATGACACTGGTTGCGCCGAGCAGGACGACCCCGTAGCCGAAAACCGGTATGGCGCCCGACCGACGGCCCCGGCTCCACAGCCAGGCCGCGCCCATGACGACGTAGCCCTGCAGCATGAGCGAGCAGATTCCCGCGGCCTGCACCAACTCCGGCTCGCCTGCGTGCGGCCCGAACGGCGCACCCGCGGTGCGGGACAGCGCCCACAGCGCGACCGATCCCAGGTTGGCCAGGATGCCGGTCGCCAGAAGCATCGCGCCGGGGCGACGCGTCAGTACGGCGAGCCCCCAGACCAGTTGGAACACCGCGATGCCGGCGAAGAAGACCCCAGAGGGCACCCAGTCGCGCCAGTGGTCGGGCATGACGGCGAAGTGGATCACCGCGGCGCCGATCGAAGCGATGGCCGCGACGCGAGCGGCCAGCCCACTGTCCGTCGTCGCCACTGAAGGTGTCACTCGAAGATGGTCGCAGGGCACCATCACAGGACGGCCACAGCGCCGCAACCTATTCGAATCAGCCTGAGACGCAGGGCGCCTAGGTGGTCTTCGGGATGCCGGCAGGCGCCAGTTCGGGATCGGCGGGCACCGCGACCTTCTTCTTGCGAAGTGTCTTGGCCCACTTCATCACCGGCTTCTCGACGCCGTAGTAGGTGATCGATGCGACGGCGATCGTGGCGGCAAGCAGCACCACGACGTTGCGCCACATGCCCCACGCGTCGTCGCCCGCCATCACGCCCAGCCTGCCCAGCACCAGGATCATCGGGAAGTGCCACAGGTAGGCAGACAGCGAGATCTCGCCGACGTAGCGGATGGGTCGGGCGTCCAGCCATACGGCGAGCTTGGTCTTCTGCCCGCGGGCCAGCGGGGCGACGATGACCAGGATCATAAGGGCGGCGACGACGGCGACACCCGCGGTGGTGAACTGGTTGGCCACCGCCAGGGTCACAGCGGAGACCGCCAGCATCGGCAGGATCGCGGCGGCCGAGATCACCCGCACCCGCTTGCTGATCCGCTCGCGCAGGACGCCACGCTCCATGGCCACGAACACCACTGCGGCGAACATTCCCAGGGCGAAGTTGTCGGCGTTGGTCAGGAAGCTCTTGGTGAAGACCGCGGCCCAGTTCGGACCCCAGTTGAGCAACATGAAGTCCGTCGAACCGGAGTGTGCGAAGACGACCGGGATCAGGCTGCGGCCGATCATGCCGATGACCAGCAGCAGCGCAGGCGCCAGCGCGGCGAGCACGAGCGGGTTCATCGAGACGCGCTTGCGCAGCGCGAACAACGCCATGCCCAGGAGCGGCAGCGACGCGTAGAAGGCGTACTCCAGCGTCAGCGACCACGCGGGGTTGATGCCCGTCTGGATGTACTGCGGGAAGTAGGACTGCGTGAGCGTCAGGTTGGCGAGCAGCTGCCACGGGTCGGTGATCATCCCGGTGCCCTCGTCGGTGCCGACCTTCTGCAGGACGGGGTTCTCGACGTAGGAGACCTGAAGCAGGTAGTTCACGATCAGGAAGATGACCAGGTAGACCGGCATGATCCGGGCGACGCGGTGCAGCGTGTAGTCACCGATGCTCGGCATGCGGGCGACGTCGCGGTCGTCGGACAGGTTCCGCACGTAGGGCAGGAACAGTAGGAACCCGCTCAGGACGAAGAAGTAGACCAGCGAGAAGCCGAGCAGGCTCGTCATCCACGTCTGCGCGGTGTTCGGAGAGAAGTGGGTGGTGACGTGGGTGATGGCGATCGAAAGGCACAGGATGCCGCGGACGCCGTCGAGGCCGATGATCCTGGCCCGCACCCGCCCCGAACCCTTCGTCGCGGGCGGGGTCGCCGCGCCCGGCGTCTCGGTCCTTCGGGTCATGCCCACGCCTCCTGAGGTCGCACCCACGCCGAGCGATAGTCCGGATGCGCAGGATTCGATACCAACGGTTCAGTTACTCTCGGACACCGAAACGACGGTATGGAATATGACGCCATTGTGACCACGTGTTCGGATCCATTTCGTCATTGCCGTGACATCGGGGCCGTGATGTCGAATCAGCACGTCGTGACCGGTTTCCGCGAGCGCCACAACGATAGCTGATGGTGACGAATTGTGCCGAATCCGAACGTCCGATGCGTTATTCGGATACCGGGTGACAATTTGCCAGAGCCGTCTTTTCGCCATTGTTGGCTATCGACATTGCGGGATCAAGATGCTTGTCAACGAAAGGAATCGCGCCTGCAGCTAACTAGGTAGGCGGTAGCGGTACTGCGCCGGGCGACCGTGGCGTCAGGCGGGGCTCACGACGTTGCGCAGTTGCTCGCCGCGGCCCAGCCTGCCGATGTTGGCGGCGATGTCGTCGACGCGGCCGCGGAAGGTGTCGGTCGTGACGCCCGACGAATGCGGCGTCATCACCAGGTTCGACAGCTCGCCGAACGGCAGGTCGCCGACGGCGGTGGGCGTACCCGGTGCCGACGGGTAGCGATACCAGACGTCGATGGCGGCGGCCCTGATCTGGCCCTCGACGAGGGCGTCGTAGAGCGCTCGCTCGTCGACCAGCGGACCGCGCCCGACGTTGATCAACACTCCCTCGGCGCCCAGCGCCTGCAGTTCTGCCGTGCCGATCATCCCGGTGGTCGCCGGCGTCAGCGGCGCCGACACCACCATGACGTCGACCTCCCGTGCGAGGGCACCGAGCCGGGAGGTGTCGCCCACCCAGTCGAGTCCGTACGCCGCGGCGTCCTGGCGTCCCGATCCGGTCACCGCCACGCCGCTGCAACCGACTGCCCGGAACAGGTCCCACGCGCACTGGCCGATGTGGCCGAAGCCCACGAATCCGATCCGGCTGTCGCGGAGCGTGCCCAGCTGCGGGATGGTGTCGTCGTAGACCGACGTCGCCCACGTTCCGCGCCGCAGCGCGCGATCCTGGGCGAGGAAGTCCCGCCGCAGCACGATCGCGGTCGCCAGTACGTACTCGGCGATCGACCGTTCGTGATGGAAGGTGTTGGCCACCAGGACGTCGGGCCCCAGTACCGAGAAGTCGACGCGGTCGGTTCCCGCGCCCGCGACGTGGATCAGCCGCAGCTTCTCCGACGCGCCTGCCATCTCCGCGGTGAACCGGGCGCCGACGTAGACCTCGGCATCACGAAGGTCGTCGAGCAGATCTGCCGCGCCGGCACCGGGGCGCCACACCGTGGTGGCGTCGTCGGGCAGGGCCGCCTCGAGCCGGTCGCGGTGCGGGGCGAGGTTGGCGTCGGCGATCAGGATCTTCACGGCATCAGTCCCGTTGCAGTGCAGGTCGTTTGGAGTCGAACGTCCAGCCGGGGACCAGGTACTGCATCGCGATGGCGTCGTCGCGTGCGCCGAGCCCCTCGCTCAGGTACAGCTCGTGGGCGGCTGCCACGGCGTCGTCGTCGAGTTCGACGCCCAGCCCGGGAGCGTCCGGCACGTCGAGGTACCCGTCGACGATCTCGTAGGGCGCCTTGGTGATTCGCTGCCCGTCCTGCCAGATCCAGTGCGTGTCGATCGCCGTGATGTCACCCGGTGCGGCGGCAGCGACGTGGGTGAACATCGCCAGCGACACGTCGAAGTGGTTGTTGGAGTGCGAGCCCCACGTGAGCCCCCACGCGTCGCACAGCTGGGCGACGCGCACCGATCCGGCCATGGTCCAGAAGTGCGGATCGGCAAGCGGGATGTCGACCGCTCCGGAACGGATCGCGTGCCCCATCTCGCGCCAGTCGGTGGCGATCATGTTGGTGGCGGTCGGCAACCCGGTGGCGCGCTTGAACTCGGCCATCACCTCACGGCCGGAGAAGCCGCCCTCGGGTCCCACCGGGTCCTCGGCGTAGGCCAGCACGCCTGCCAGCTCGCGGCAGGTGGTGATGGCGTCGGCCAGCAGCCAGCCACCGTTGGGATCGAGGGTGATCCGGGCGTCGGGGAACCGGTCCGCCAGCGCGATGACCGCCTTCGCCTCGTCGGGGGCGGGCAGCACACCGCCCTTGAGCTTGAAGTCGCGGAAGCCGTAGCGGTCCCGGGCGGCCTCGGCGAGCCGGACGACGGCCTCGGGCGTCAGAGCCTCGTCGTGGCGGATGCGCATCCAGTCGTCGGCGTCGGCGCCCTCGTCGGCCGCTGAGCGGTAGGCCAGATCGGTCCTGCTCCGGTCGCCCACGAAGAAGAGGTAGCCCAACGCCTGGACCCTGGACCGCTGCTGTCCGTCGCCGAGCAGTGCGGCCACGGGCACCTCGAGGTGGCGACCGAGGAGGTCGAGCAGTGCGGACTCGACGGCGGTCACCGCATGCACGGTGACGCGCAGGTCGAAGGTCTGCGCACCGCGGCCGCCGGCGTCCCGATCACCGAAGGTGCGGCGGATGTCGTTGAGGACGGCGTGGTAATCGCCGATGCTGCGTCCCTCGACCAGCCCCCTGGCATCCTCGAGCGTGCGCGCGATCGCAGCTCCGCCCGGTACCTCGCCGACACCGGTGTTGCCGCTCGAGTCGGTGACGACGACCAGGTTCCGCGTGAAGAACGGCCCGTGTGCGCCGCTGAGGTTCAGCAGCATGCTGTCGTGCCCCGCGACGGGAACGACGCGCATCTCGGTGACGACCGGCGTGCGGCCGGTGCCGGGCGCGCGCAGCGACGGGGAAGGATGCGTCATGGGCCCAGCCTACGAATCTGCGTCGATGCACGTCCAACACCGTTAAGGCATTGATTGATGCCGCAGATGCATCGAGCGGACGTCGTCACGCGAACCACTTGTCCCCGTTGGCGACCGGGCGCAGCACGCGAGTCACCTTGTCCCCCATGGCGCACAGCGCTTCGACGATCTCGCGTTCACGGGCGGGCGTCAGGCGCGCGATCGGCACCGATGCGCTGATCGCGTCCTGCGCGGGCCGGGTGTACCGCAGTGCGACGGCGAAGCAGCGCACCGCCGGGGTGTTCTCCTCGTCGTCGGTGGCGTAGCCGCGGACCAGCGCCGTCTCGAGTGCCGCGTCCAGCCCGGCGCGATCGGTGATGGTGTTGGGCGTCAGGGCGTTGAGGACGTCGGGAACGTGCCGGTCGCGTTCGTCACCGAGCCGGTCGGCCAGTAGCGCCTTGCCGAGCGCGGTGGCGTAGGCGGGGAGCCGCCTGCCCACTCGGCTCGCACCGCGCTGGTACTGCCGGGATTCGCGGGTGGCGAGGTAGACGACGTCGGTGAGGTCGAGCCGCCCGACGTGGAAGGTCTCGTCGAGGTCCTGGCGCAATTCGTCGAGGAACGGGGTGATCATCGGCAGGTACGGGTCGCTATCGAGATAGCTGGTGCCGACGAGCAGGGCGCGGATGCCGATGCCGTACTGCGTCCCGGCGTCGTCGGCCCGTACCCACCCCTGGGCCATCAGCGTCCGCAGCAGGGCGTGGGCGCTGCTGCGCGGCATGTCGAGTGCCTCGCTGATCTCCCGGATCCGCGCGGGCCGGTCCTGTCGGGCGGCCAGGTACTCGAGGAGTTCCACGGTCCGTGCGGCCGACTTCACGCCCGACCGCGACGAATTCATCTTCCGCACAACGCCGTCGACGGGTTCTGGTGTGCCCGACGTCACCGTTGCCACCCCCGTACGGTAGCCCGGCCACCGGCGGCGGTGGGCCTCACAGCGCACCCACCTGCTGGACGACGAGCACGACCGCGCCTGCGGCGGACACTACGATCGCCGTCCAGCGCTGCCGCTGCTGGTTGAGCAGCCGGTTCGCCCACCGCGACAGCGCGTAGCCGACCACGGTGGCCGGGATCAGGAACGCGAACCAGCGCCACGTGTCCCCGTCGATCGAGCCGGTGAGGCTGAGCATCCCGATGGACAGCACCGATCCGATGAGGAAGAACCCGCTCATCGTGCCGCGCAGTTCCGCGCCGGTACTGCGCTGCCACACCAGCGCCATCGGCGGCCCACCGATCGACGTCGCCGTTCCGAGGACACCGGACGTCGCGCCGGCGAGCACCAGGTTGCGTCGCCGCGGGGTCGGCGCCCAGCCAAGGCTGGTCACCAGCACGCCCGCCAGCACCACGCCCGCGATCGCCAGCGCCAGAGCGCGTTCGGGCATCGCAGCCAGCAGCAGCGCTCCTGCGACGGTCCCCGGGACCCGGCCGACCAGCGCCCAGCCGGTGCCCCGCACGTCGATGGCGGTGCGTTCGCGGATCACCACCATCAGCGTGACCAACGAGGCCAGCATGATCAGCGTGCCGGGGATCAGGCTGGGATCGACCAACGCCACCACCGGCGCCGCCAACATCCCCATGCCGAAGCCGATCGACGCCTGCAGGCACGACGCGAACAGGATCGCGACCGCGATGACGGAGTACGCCGTGACGCTCACCGGTCGTCATCACCGAACCGGCTCACGCGCTCTGCGACAGGGCCGCACGGTCCTCGGTCAGCGGGTGGTGGCATTCCGCGGCGTGGCCGGGCACCGCGGAATCGGTTGCCAGCGGCGGCAGTTCCTCGGCGCACACGTCGGTCGCCTTCCAGCAGCGGGTGCGGAAGCGGCAGCCCGATGGCGGATTGAGCGGTGAGGGCACCTCGCCCTTGAGCAGGATCCGGTCGGCGCGGTCGACGGCGTCGAGTTTCGGCGCCGCCGACATCAGGGCCCCGGTGTACGGGTGGCTGGGCTGGTCGAAGACGGCGTCGGTGGGTCCGGACTCGACGATGCGGCCGAGGTACATGACCGCCACCCGGTCGGCGACGTGCCGCACGACCGACAGGTCGTGGGAGATGAACACGTACGAGATGCCAAGCTGCTGCTGCAGGTCGTTGAGGAGGTTGAGCACCTGCGCCTGCACCGACAGGTCGAGTGCAGACACGGGCTCGTCGCAGATGATCACGTCGGGGTCGAGCGCGAGCGCCCGAGCGATGCCGATCCGCTGACGCTGCCCACCCGAGAACTCCTGCGGGAACTTGTCGATCGCCTTGGCGCCTAGCCCGACGAGGTCGAGCAGTTCATGCACCCTGGTGTCACGGTCCTTGCGGGACGGGTGCAGTCCGCGGTGGGTCCGCCATGGCTCGGCGATGATGTCGCCTGCCGACATCCGCGCGTTGAGCGACGCGTAGGGATCCTGGAAGACCATCTGCACGCGGCGACGGAACTCCAGCAGCTCCTTGCCCTTCAGCGCGAAGGGATCGATGCCGTCGAAGGTGACCGTGCCCGAGTCGGGGCGTTCCAGCATCATCAGCGTGCGAGCCAGAGTCGACTTGCCGCAACCGGATTCGCCGACCAGCCCGAGCGTCTGCCCGCGGGCGAGGTCGAGGTCGATGCCGTCGAGTGCGCACAGCCGGTCGTGGCCCTTGCGGCCTCCGGGCACCCGGAACGACTTGGTCAGGTCGCGGACGGTGAGCAGTTGATCAGACATTGGTGACCTCCTCGGGGAAGTGGCACGCCGACCGGCGTCCTGC